>JACPAP010000039.1 GCA_016180765.1 Gemmatimonadota bacterium | reverse complement strand
GTGCTGGGCGGCGTTGTGCGCCGCTAGCAGCCCCGGTATCCTCCCACCGTGACGCTGGCGCCGCAGATCGAGTACCTGGAGGCTCCGGCCCTCGCGGATCGCTGGACCGACATCTTCCGTCGCGACGCCCTGGTTCACCTCGGCATCATGGGCAGCATCGTCGCGGGCACGTTTCAGGGATACCTCAAGGACCGCATCCCGGGACTGGTACCCTACGCGCTGGCCGAGCTGTTGTTCGTGGCTGCCTTCGTGGCCTGGTTCGGCACGCTGGTCATTCGTCACCTGCCCATCCGCGGGCCCGGCGTCGTGCCCGGCGTGGTGCTCAGCGCCATCCTGGTGCCGGCGTTGTTCCTCCTGCACCCAGGCTCTCCATTGGTGCTCAAGGTCGCGGGCTTAAGGGCCTGGGCCGAGTTCCCCATTGCCTGCCTCATGGCGCTCAGCGTGATCCAGAGCCGGGGACAGGCGCGGGCCTACGTCGGGCTGATCCTGCTCCTGTGCGTCATCACCGCGGTCTACGGCGTGGTGCAGTACCGCGCCGGCCCGGACCTCGCGCTGGGCGGCGAGCTGGCCCGCATTCGCCACGGCCCCACGGTGTTCTACACGGTCGCCCCGGGTCGCTCCGAGTTCCGGGCGTTCTCGACATTCACCTTCCCCGCCCCGTTCGCCGGCATGATGGTGTTCGGCATCCTGCTGGCCGCGGCCACAGCACTCTCGGCCCTGCGGCCCGCGCGGGATCGCCTGATCGCGACCCTGCTCATCCCCCTGTTTTTCATCGGCATGACGGTCTCGGGCACCCGCGCCGCCCTGGTCATCCTGGCGCTCGGCTTGTTGATCATGGGACGGTACCGGGGCCTGAGCCTGCGGCAGTTGCTGTTGGTGCCGGTCATGCTGGCGGCCTTTTACGGCGCCACCGCGCTCACGGCGGGCACCATCGTGGCCCGCTGGCAGAGCGTGCTGCTGGACGAGGGCGTGCTGTGGAAATACGTCTATGCCCCCATCACCATCGCCCTGCGGGCGCTGGAGCAAGCCCCGTTCGGACTGGGGCTGGGGCGGAGCGGAGTGGGCGTGCCGTACATGATCATGCGGTCCTATCCGCCGGGGTACATCGTGGGCAGCGACGGCGACATCGGCCGCGCGGCGGTGGAGATGGGCGTGTTTGGGCTGCTGTTGCTGGCGCTGATTCTGGTCGCGCTGTTGCCGTATGCGGCGCGGGCCATGCGCGCGCTGGTGCGGACCGAGGCCGAGGATCTCGCGCTCGGCATGGGAGCGCTGGTGCTGGCGAACGGGAGCCGGGGAAACGGGAAAAGGGAAAGGGGAAACGTGACCAACAGGCCGTTATCGAGGTACTCTGGCCCCGACTCGCGTTGGAAGCCGGGGAAACCGGAAACAGTAACCCTCTACAATATTGGCGGGGACCGAAAGGCCGGCTCGACGAAGCTGCTCAGCCAGTCCGAGATGGTTCCGAATGGGCTGCCGAAGCGTGAGGCGGTAGACGTCACGAGCCAACGCGCGGCAGTCCTCAGGAGCGCGGCCGAGCGAGGTGATAGGCGACAGTGACCAGCGTCTTGCTCGTCCCGGATCTGCCGTTAGAGCGCTGGCCCTCCATGGACCGCTACGCGTCGCGGTTGGCGCTTTACCTCAAGCGCTACGCCACCGACCTCGAGATCGCCATCGCGGGGGAGATCGGCGGGCTCACGGTGGACCAGCCGTCATCCGACGTGGGCATCTTCTCGTCCAACCCGACCCCCTTCCCCCTGTTGCCCACGCCGGGGCTCAACGAGACGCGGCGCTACGTGTCTCGCTACTGGACCTATCCCTACCGCATCCGGTGGATGGCCGCCGACCTCATGCACGTGCTGGACCATTCCTACGCCCACATCGTGCTGTCGTGGGGCAAAGGGCCGCGCATCGTCACGGTGCACGATCTCTTGCCGGTGCTCACGGTGGAGCGGGGCGGAAACACCATGCGCGAGCGGATGCGGAACCGTCTGCTGGAGCGGGTGCTCAAGGCGCTCCGCACCGCGGACGCCTGGATCGTGGCGACCGAGTGGCTGCGCGGCGAGCTGGGCCGGTGGCTGGGGCACGACGAACGCATCCACGTGATCCCCTACGGCGTGGACGACGCGTTCTTCCACCCGCCCGAGGCCACCCGCGCGGACACCCGCCGCCGTCTCGGCATCCCCGAGGACGGGTTCGTGGTGCTGCACGTGGGGACCGTGGGACCACGCAAGAACGTCCCCGCCGTCATGGCCGCGGTGCGGGGGCTGCGCCAGGCGGGCATGGACGCCTGGTTGCTCCAGGTGGGGGGCGCGTTCTCCCATGAGCAGGAACACGACCTCGTCACCCAGGGCATCAAGGAGGTCACCCGCAACCTGGCCGAGGCCGTGGAGCCCGAGCTCCGGGCCGCGTACCGGGCGGCAGACGTGTTGCTGTTCCCGTCGCACTACGAGGGCTTTGGGTTCCCGGTGCTGGAGGCGATGGCGTCCGGACTACCGGTCGTCACCTCGGGCGCGGGGGGACTGGCCGAAGTGGCGGGCGATGCCGCGGTGGTGGTGGGCGGGCGGGAGACCGGACCCTACGTCCAGGCGTTGCGCCGGCTGGCCGGTAATCCGCAGTGGTGCGAGCAGCTGGTGGAACGCGGCGTGGAACGGGCGCACCGGTTTCGGTGGGTGGAGACTGCGCGCAAGACCGCGGAAGTGTACCGCGCGCTGATGCGCACGTAGCGTGGTCACCCCGACCCGGGGGCCCTTCAGGGCTAGCGAGGGCCGCGGGAAGGAACCCGAGGGAAGGAGACGGGGACTCCCGACAGCTCTGCGTACAGGACGTCGGGGTCCAGGTCTGCACCGCTCGGCCACGCGATGGTGCCAAGCTCGGGGTGGATTCGGACTTGCGCGAAGACGGCCGGATCTCTCAGCGGTGCGAACACCCCGTCGAACCGCAGACGCTCCGCGAAATCGAGCTGGCCCTCGATCCCGTCCTCGAAGCGCAGGTAGAGCCGGTGGCCGCCCAGCGGCTTGACCTCTACGATGTCCTTCAACATGACCTCATTCCAAGGGCGCGATCGGCTTGAGCGGCGACTGCGCTCGCGCGCGGAGCCAGTTGCCTTCTAGCTCTGCCCGATGCAACGCTGCCCACTCAATCACTAAGCCCAGGGTGCGAGGCGGCAAGGACCCAGCCAAAACGGCAACGGCGTCAATCTCTAGTATAGCCCGATGGTGACCATACCGCACGTGGCAATGAGGCGGCGGGTGGTCGTCGTAGTACATCGCTACGACGATGCCAAAGAAGCGGCTGATTTTGGGCACCGGCCGAACGTTGCTGCACCGGTGGCCGCGAGCCGTTACCGGAACGTTGCGCTCCGGCACATTTCCTTGCGGGCGCTCGGCGCGGAAGCGTTGAAGGCTCACCCCGAAAGGGCCTCGAACCGGCGCCAGGAGCGGCCGATGCGAGCTCGATAGCTGGCGAAATCGCGCCGGTCCATGGTGAAGACGCTGGTGGTTCGGAGGGCTTCCGCGGCCGCCACCAGCGATGCGTCCGCCAGGTCCATGGGATGATCCGCGTAGCGACGCATCAGCTCGAACGAACGGATCAGCGCCGCGCGATCCAGGAACCACACCCCAGTCAACCTGAAGCCCCGGCGCTCGCCCTTCCGGTTTCTACTTGACGGCTGTCGCCACGCTCCTAGTGTACCTTGCCCGCAAGACCGGCTGGGTAGGCCGGGTCACACGCCACTGTCAGCCACGAGATAGCGGTGATGCTCCGCGGCGACCTGAAGCACGATGTCCGATGTCCGACCTCCGACGTCCGTCAAGACCGGCGGGCGGGCGGGCCGGGCCCGTGCCGCAAGCTCCGGCGCAATGGCTAAGCGCGCCGTCCGGGTCACCGCAGTGGCCGCGTCGGCCCAGCTGGGCGGCACCGAGCGCGTGCTGCTGGACTTCGCGGCCCGCGCGTTCGAGCACGACATCAACCTCCGCGTGGTCACGCCGCGCGGCGGCCCGCTGATCCGCATCCTGAACGAGCTCGGCATCCCCGCCGAGGTGGTGCCAGCGAGCGAGCGCATGCTGGCCGGCTCGCAGCGCGCCGGACACTTGTGGACCCTCCCAGGCTCCGCGGCCGGACTCATCACCTGGGCGCGCCGCCTCGGTCGGCACCCCTTTTTCCAGGACGCCGACGCCATCTACACCGTGGCGTTCAAGGCGCACCTGGCGGTGGCGTGGTTACGGCGGCATCCGGTGGTGTGGCACCTCCACGAATACCCGCCCGCGGCGACGTCCATCGTGTGGCGTCTGACGAGCCGCTTTGTGCCGGACGCGATGATCGCCAATAGCAATGCGACAGCAGAGGCGTGGGGAGGACGTGCAACGTACAACGTGCAACGTACAACGGGGGTGGAGCGGGGCGGTCGCACGTTGCACGCTGCACGTTGCACGGTCGTCATGAACGGCGTCGATCTCGACCGCTTCCGCCCCCGCCCCCGGAGCTACTGGATCCACGAGCAGCTCGGCATCCCCCGAGAGCATCGGATCATCGGCATGCCGGCGGTGTTCGCACGATGGAAGGGCCAGCCGGAAGTCATCAAGGCGTTCTCGGTTATCCGTTCTCAGTTTTCGGATGTCCACCTGGTGATCGTGGGCGGGAGCATTTACGACACGGTGGCGGAGCGAGAGTACGGAGTAGAGCTTCGAGCCTCGATAGCAGGCGAGGGGCAAGCGGCCAGGGGGCGAGGTGAGCCGACGGGCGAACGTTTCCCGTTTCCCGTTTCCCGTTTCCCGCAAGTTCACCTCCTGCCCTTCCAACCCAAGATCGAGCTGGTCTATCCGGAATTCGACCTCGCCCTCCACTATTCGCTCCGGCCCGAGCCGTTCGGGCGCGTGATCCTGGAGGCGATGGCCAGCGGGGTGCCGGTGATCGCGGCCGGGGAGGGAGGACCGGTCGAGATACTGGGTAAGGGGGAAGGGGGAATGGGGAAGGGCTCAAAAGACGTGCAACGTGCAACGTACAACGTGCAACGGATATCGGACCTCGGACCTCGGACATCGGACCTGGCGGCCGGTTGGCTCGCTCCTCCTCGCGACGTCCCCGCGCTGGCGCAAACCCTGCGCGAGGCGCTCAGTCTTCCCGCCTCCGAGCTGCGCGCCATGGGCCAGGCCGCCCGGCGGCGGGCGGAAGATCACTTCTCGGCGCGGCAGTTTGCCCGAAGGGTGGCCGATGTGCTGCGGGGCGCAGTGCTGGAGGCGCCGTGATCCGGCCACCGACCCAGCCGGGCCAGAACTACCCCGCGCACCGCGCCCCGCGCACCCCCTTTGCCCTCGGTCTCGCCGTCTGGCTCGCCGGCTGGGGCCGGCCCGCGATGCTCTCGGCCCAGGCGGACACCACCTCGCTGCACGCCACGCTGCGGGGCTGGGAGGAAGAGACCTGGCTCCAACTGCTGGACCGCTCCGGCGCCGGCGGCGGCCGCTTGAGTCGGAACGGCATCCTCCAGCGGTTCGACCCCCAGATAGACCACGAGTATTACCTCGATCTCATCTCGGGCGGGTTCGGGCTGTCCGAAGACTACGACTGGTACCGGCAGGTCAATGGGGCGCGCTACTGGGGCGCCAGCATCAACAATCGCTTCCTCGCCACCAGCTTCGACCTCAAGACGGTCGTGCCGCTGGGCGGGGCCTGGACCGCCGCGGTACGGTTCGACAAGGACGACCGGCCTCAGCTGCACCGCAACCTGATTCGCCTGGAATTCGGCCGCACCTGGCCCTCGGGCTTTTTCCAGCGGACCAGCAGCACCCTGGAATCCGAGAAGCCCAACAGCGACCTCGAGATCCAGGCCGGCTACCGTGGCGGCGCGGGCCGCGAGATCGGGGCGGGGTTCGGCGTCCTCGATGCCTTCAGCAACTTCATCTACCAGGTGCTGATCGTCTGGTCGTTCAACGCCGACACCGCGCTGGACTACGAGCGCCAGCCGTTCGCCCTGCGCGGTTGGGGAGAGTGGCCGCTGGGGCGTCACCTGCGGGTGGAGGCGCACGGCGGGGTGATGACGCCCACTACGGTGCGCGCCTACCGCCAGGTGGCGCCGGATGCCGGGTTCCGGCAGGACGAGCGGTACGGTTTTGCGGGCGGGCTGGTGGAATGGAGCCCCACGCCGCGGTTGCGGGCGGGCGGGTTCGCCACCTACGTCCGAGCCCGAATCGACCGCACGCCCCTGCCCTTGAGCCCCCCCGAGGATGATTTCGTCCTGACCGAGATTACGTCCCGGTTGGGCGGCTACGCCATGGCGCAGCTGGCCCGGCGCTGGCGGTTCGAGGGGTGGCTGGCGCGGACCGCGCGCCCCGAGCGGCGGGATCAGCGTCGGCTGGATTCGTTGGACGTGGATTTCGAGGATCGCTGGGTGAGCGGCGAGGCGCGCATCACCTATCGCGCGCCGCGCGGGTTTTGGGGAGACGCGAGCTTCGAGTTCGTGAACCGGGACGTGGTGCGCGGCTTGGGGCAGGTGCCGGCTCCCGAGGCGGCCAACGATCGGCGACTGCGCCTGGACGTGGGCTGGCGGCTGGGAACGCAGGTGACCGTGGGCGGCGGCTACCGCCTGGATCTGGACGGGGACCGGGGGGCGCACGGCTTGTTCGACGGCGCTCACGGGCGGTTTGTGGTCTACTGGTAACCGACACCACGATGATGCTGGGGAAACGGGAAACCGGAAACCGGAAACGGTTGGTTCTCGCGGTCCACGACGTCACTCCGGCGCACGCATCAAAGCTGGCACAGGTGTACTCGCTGCTCGCGGAGCGCGGCCTCACGCGCTACGCCCTCCTGGTAGTTCCCGACTGGCATGGCGAGTGGCCGCTGGAGCAGCACGCCGGGTTCGTGGACGATCTCCTCCAACGGCAGGCGGCGGGGGCGGAAATCTTCTTGCACGGCTACCGCCACCACGAAGCCGGGTTCCGGCGAACCTGGATGCAGCACCTGGGCGTAGCGGGCCGTACCGCGGCGTCCGCGGAGTTCTACCTCGCGCCGCCGGACCAAGCGGCGCGGCGGTTGGATCGCGGGCTCGCGCTCTTCGCGGCATTGGGTCTCCAGCCGGTGGGATTCATTCCACCGGCGTGGCTTTACGGCCCGGGGCTCGCCGATCTGTTACGCCAGCGGAACGTGGGCCTGACGGAGGGATTCTGGGCGATCGCCAACCTGGCTACCCACCGCCAGGTGTTCGCCCCAGCCTTGAGCTGGAGCACCGCGCGGCCTTGGCGCTCCCACCTCACGGCCGGGATCGCCGCGGTTCGCCGGGTTCTGGAGACGGCACCCGATCTGGTACGGGTGGCGATTCATCCGCCGGATGTCCACGTCCCGGTGGTGGCGCGTTCCCTTCGGGAAACGCGGGGTCGCCTGGTCACCATGCGTCAGGTCGTGACCTACCGGGACGCGCTTCGGTGACCTTGAGCCGGAGACGGCGGGCGACGGATCTCCGAGCGCGCGTCAGTGGAGCGCGCGCCATGAAACCCTCCCTCGTCTGCGGCGCGCGCGGAACTGCAGCGCGCGAGGAGACGCGCCGCCCGCTGTCTCCCTACTCTCGCGCCCCGCGCTCAGCGCCGGCTGCGCTCCTGGTACGCCTCCAGCAGCGTCTCGAACGCCCGCGCCCAGCTCCGCTCCTCCGCCCACGCTCTCGCATTGCGGGCCAGCCGGCCGCGGAGATCCGGGTCGTCCGCCAGCCGGAGAATCGCTTCGGCGAAGCGCTCCGCGTCGCCGGCAGGCACCAGCAGCCCGTTGAGGCCGTGCCGCACGTTCTCCACCGTGCCGCCCTGGTCCGCCCCGATGACCGGGAGCCCCGATGCCATGGCCTCGAGCACCACGTTGCCCAAGGTCTCCACTCGCGACGGGAACACGAAGATGTCCGCGGCCGAGTAGACCTGGCTCAGCGCCCGCCCCTCGAGGTATCCCGCGAAGGTGACGTCCGGCGGGGCCGCGTGGCGCATGCGGGAGGAGTAGGCGCCGTCGCCGGCCAGCACCAGGTGGAGCGGGACCTCCGGCCGCCGGGCGCTGGCTTGGCGGTAGGCGCGGAACAACGTCGGCAGGTCTTTCTCCGGCGTCAGCCGGCCCACGTACAGCAGGTGCACGGCGTCCGGCGGCCCGTTCTGTCGTCGCGCCGCGGCGCTCCGGTGATCCGGCGCGAACCGCTCGGTGTCCACGCCTCGACCCCAGACCCGGACGTTGCCGAACCCGCGGCTCAACAGGATCTGGCGGTTGGTCTCTGAGGGACAGAGCGTGAGCCCCGCCCGATTGTGGAACCAGCGCAGGTATTCCCAGCACAGCCCGCTGGCCCAGCCGAAGCCGTAGTAGGGAAGGCAGCCGGGAATGTTGGTGTGAAACGAGGCCAGCGCGGGCACCTGCAAGCGGCGCGCGATCCACAAGCCGGAGAGGCCCAGCGCGTACTCGGTGACCAGGTGGATGACGTCCGGCCGAAACTCCCGGACCGCGCCGAGCACCCGCGGCGCGAACGGCGCCGCCATGGTGAGATCCGGATACCGAGGCAGCTTGATTCCGGGTACTTTGACGACCTGGGCGCCGGGGGGACTGGGCGGCTCGGGCTGGCCTCCCAGATCGAAGTCCGCGGTGGCGACCAGCACTTCGTGCCCCCGCTCACTGAGAAACCGCACCAGGCGTCCCAGAATGAGCGCGACGCCGTTGCGTTGGGGAGCGAAGGTCTCGGAAAACAGGGCTATGCGCACGGAAGGCGCAAATCTAACCAACCGCTTGACGGCCGTCACGGGCGCCACGGGATTCATTGGTTCGCATCTCGTGAAGCGCTTGCTCGACGAAGGCCGCCCCTTGCGAATCTTGGTGCGGCCACGCCGAGCCAACGTTTCCCGGTTCCCGGTTCCCGGTTCCCGAGACGCGGCAGGAGGCCCCCCACCAGATGTCATCTGGGGAGACATCCGCGATCCCGCCGCCGTCACACGCCTGCTTCAGGGTGCCGACCTGGTGTTCCATCTGGCGGCCCATGCGCGCGCCTGGGCGGCGAACCCGAAGGATTTTGAGGCGATCAACGTGGAGGGGACGCGCAATGTGGCGTCCGCGGCCCTCACCGCCGGCGTGCGACGCGTGGTGCACGTCTCCACCGAGCTGGTGGATGGTGACGAGACCCTGTACCAGCGCAGCAAACGCGGGGCCGAGCAGGTGGTGCACCAGTACCTCGCCCGGGGTGGTGACGCGGTGATCGTGCGACCCACGCGCGTGTATGGTCCCGGTCCGCTCACTCCGGCCAAGACGGCCTGCTCAAGGCAGCCGAACGGGGGGCGCGGGGCGCGGCCTACGTCCTGGGCGGCGAGAACCTGAGCCTGCAGGAGTTCACCCGGCTCATTGCCGAGGTGACCGGCCGACGCCATGCGCTGTGGCCGGTGCCTCGAGCCGTCGCCCGCCTGGTTGGTGCGGTGTGCGAGCTGGGCGGCCGATTCGGCGTCGAGCCCATGATCACCCGACAGTGGGTGACTGTGCTCTCGGCGGATCGGCCCATCTCGTCGGACGCGGCGGTGCGCCAGCTGGCCTACCGCCCCCGGAGCGCGCGGGACGGCATCGCCGCCACGGTGGCGTGGCTGACCTCCACCCCGTCCTCCCACGGGCGGGGGCACGTCTCGGAGCGCGCGTCAGTGAAGCGCGCGCCATGAAACGCTCTTCGTCTGCGGCGCGCGCGCAACTGCAGCGCGCGAAGAGACGTACCCCCGCCCACGGGGGACGGGGTGAGGTGCCCGCGGCGTGAGCGACGCGCGGGCCACGCCCCGCTGGGCCTGGGCCTTCGGCATCGCCACCGTCCTGGCCGCCCTGGTCTGGTACCTGGGCCGCGCGGACACGCTGGCGTTGCAGCGGGGCGCGGCGCCCTGGTTCACCGTCACCGGCCGGGCCTTGCCCGCCGCCACCGCGTTCACGCTCACGTTCGTCGCGTTTGGGCTGGCGCCCGCGATGCTGGCCCACGCCGTGCTGGGCCAACCGTTCCGCGCGCTGGGGCTCGGGCTGGGCGATTACCGGTTCGCGCTCAAGGCGCTCGCCATCGGCGCGCCGGTGGCCGTGGCGGCAGGCTGGGTCGGCGCCCGCTCACCGGCGATGGCGGCCGTCTACCCGCTAGGCGGACCGCTCGGGACCGATCCGGCGGCGTTTGCCGCGCACGCGGGCCTCTACCTGCTGTACTATCTGGGCTTCGAGTACCTGTTCCGGGGCTTCTTGCTGCTCGGCACCAAAGACGCCGTCGGGCCCGCGGCCGCCAACCTGCTCCAGGCCTGCCTGGTCACCGCGTTCCATTTTGGCAAGCCCGGCATGGAGATGGCCGCCGCGTTTCCGGCGAGCCTGCTGTTCGGATGGGCGACGCTGCGCACCGGCTCCATCTGGTGCGCGCTGGCGGCGCACTGGGTGGTGGGCGCGAGCATGGACTACTTCCTGGTATTCGGCCGGTGAATGGCGCTCAGGACGGGGCGCGGTGAGCGGTGCGCGGGGTCGTTCGAGCGAGGCTCCTCTGCACGGGGATAGGTCTCCTACTACCCCGCGCACCGCGGACCGCGCACCATGACTACCCCGCGCACCGCTCACGGCGCACTGAGTCTTCTCGATATCACCGAGTTCTACTCACCGCTGGGCGGCGGGGTGAAGACGTACCTCACCGCCAAGGCCGAGTGGCTCGCCGGGCAGCCGGACGTGTCGCATACCATGGTGCTCCCCGGCGAGCGGGACCAGGAGACCAGGCTCGCCCGCTCGCGGGTGCTGCTGCTCCGCGGCCCGCGGGTCCCCGCGAGCCCCGGATATCACTTCCTCACCGCCGGGCGGCGCATCCGGGAGATCTTCGCCGAGGTCCAGCCGGACATCGTGGAAATCGGGAGCCCGTTCCTGGCAGCGGTCTGGGCCCGTCGCGCGGCGCGCACCCTGCCCTCGCCCCCGGCGCTGGTGGGGTTCTATCACTGCGACGCGCGGCGGGTGTACGTGGACTATGGTCTGCGAGCGTGGCCCGGCTTCGCCCGGAACGCGGTGGGCACGGCCTTCGAGCGATATCTCCGGGGCCTCTATGGCTCGTTCGCCGCGACCGTCGCGGCCACGCCCTCGGCGCAACGGGCCCTGGAGCGGCTGGGCCTGCGGCAGACGCACCTGATCCCGCTGGGCGTGGACCTGGAGACGTTCTGCCCGGAGCGGCGTGACCCCGCCTGGCGCCACGCGGTTGGCGCGCGGGACGGCCAGCCCGTCGCGGTCTACGCGGGCCGGTTCGCCACCGAGAAACGGCTGGACGTGGTGCTCGACGGCCTGGCGGAGCTCCACCGCGCGACGGGCGTCAAGCTGGTATTGATCGGCGAGGGACACTTGCGGTCTCACTTCGAGATCCTCGCCCGCGCCCATCCGGAGATGCTCGCGCTGCTGCCCTACCAGCCCGATCGCGGGGCCCTGGCGCGCGCGCTGGCGAGCGCGGACCTCTACCTGGCGCCCTTCCCCCTGGAGACGTTCGGCCTCGCGGCGGTCGAAGCGATGGCCTGCGGGCTGCCGGTGGTGGGCGTGGACTCCGGAGCCATCGCGGACCTGCTGGCCGAGGCCGAGTGGGGGCGGCGGTATCGGCCAGGGGACCCTCCTGACTTCGTGCGCGCGGCTCACGACCTCCTGGGGCGCGACCTGCGGGCGTTGGGCGCCAAGGCGCGGACCGCCGCGGTCACGCGCTACGGGTGGGACCAGACGTTCCGGGCGCTCTCACAGTGCTACCGGAGCGTCTGGAACACCATCGGGCTCCTTACCGCCCCGTTCCCGGGCCCTCGAGGACGGCCCGGAACTTTACGGGTGCGATGATCCGGCAGTCGCCCACGGATTGCATCCCGAGCAGGCCCCGATCTCCTGTCACCAGCAACTCCGCCCGCGCGGCGTGCGCCAGTTCCAGGAAGATGCGGTCGTCGGGATCCGGGGGGTCGGGCACCGCGCGGCGGCTTTTGATCTCCACCGTCTCCACGAACGGCAGGTAGTCCGCCAGCAGGGCGCCGATGTCGTCGGAAGGGAGTTGGTGTTTGGGGTAGGTCAGAACCCGGAGGATCTCCTCCGCGGTCGCCCGGGAAGCGAGGGGCAGGAACAGCCCCGCGGTCCATGCGTTCCGGATCCACCCGAGGCGCCCGTGCTGGAACACCAAGGCGGAAACCACCACGTTGGTGTCCAGCACCACCCGCGGCCTCAACGCTTGCGGGCCCAGCGCACCGCCGCAGCGATATCCCGCTCTTGGATCTTCAGGGCTGCCAGCTTGCGGCGAACCTCATCCGCCGCGTTGGGGCGGACCGGCCGGAGTATGATCCGCCCATCCTCCTCACGGACCTCGAAGTAGGACACGCCCGGGAACCGCTCCACCACCGAGCGCGGCAGCGTGATCTGGTTCTTGGAGGTCTTCTTGGCGATGGGCACGGCGTTCTACTCCCGCTCATACAAGGAAACAAGGATTCCTTACAATCTTACTGACCCGGCGAGCCCCCGGTCAAGCGGTGCGCGGGATGCAGGGTGCGCGGTCAGCGGGTTCTCGGCAATTCCAGCCGCGCGCCGATCTCCGCCACGGCCTCGAAGCTGGTCCGGTTCACGCCGGTCACGTGGCCGCGGTTGCGGGTGAAGTTGGGCCCCAGGTCCCAGCCGATCCACAGCTGGCGCATCGGCTGATACCGCCCCCGGAGCCCTAGACGCACGGTGGTTTCCTTCACACCCCAGAACAGCGCCGGCCGGCCCCAGTAGTAGCCGCCGGGGATCGAGTCGCGGAAGTTGCCCTCGCCCTGCCGTTGGAGCAGCGCCACCGGAGAGAGCCGCAGGCCCGGGATCGGGGGATAGAGGTCGGCCCACACCGCGAGCCGATCGTAGTCCGAGTAGTTGGCGCCCAGCCCACGATTGAAATAGCTGTAGCGGTCCGTGACGTTGGGCGTGCGGTAGGTCCACGCCCCCACCTGCTGATACTCCGCTCCGAACTCGATCCAGGATGGCAGCGTGCGCGGTGCGCGGGGAGCGGGGTCTGAGGTGCGCGGTGCGCGGTGCGCGGGGTCGTTCGGCACGGCCCCCTGCCGTGGTGCAGGTCCGGTACTACCCCGCGCACGGCCAACCGCGCTCTCAAGCGCACTGCGCCCCGCGTACCGCACTCCCACCGTGAACCCGTATTGCGGGGGCTCGGCCTGCGGCGTGGTGGGGTTCAGGTCTATGTCGTCCAGCAAGGCGTCCGCCAGGAGCACCACGCCGCCGCGGCGCAGCCGGACCTGGGCGTTGAGCATCAGGTTCTGCGGGGGCAGGTCGTTCTGGTCAATGACCAGCAGCTCGAACGGGTTCAGGAAGCGAAGCAGCAGCGTAGGATGCACGTACACCGTCGCCTCGCCCAGCGAGACGGTGAGGTCCTTGGCCGTGTAGTCCAGGCGATGGGCGATCATCTGCCGCGTCGCGGCGCCCACGGTGTCCAGCTCCGCCACGAAGGAACGCAGCGCGAACCGGCCGGCCCGGACCTCGAGGGCGATCTGTGGGTATGGGGTGGCGACATCGGACACCATGAGCCCGGGGGTGCCGGGCGGGCCCCAGTTGCGGGCCAAGTGCCCCGCCTCGACCGCCCCGAACGGGAGCGCCACCGAGAAGTAGGCGTTGTCGGTCCGCCCGCCGCGGCGGACCCGCGGATCGAACCCCGGATCGTAGCCGTCGGGATCGTCAGCGAAGTAGAAGTCGCCGTACACCCGCGTCTCGGCGGCCAGCGGGCCGGTCTCCACCCACCCCCCGCCGCGCCACCAGGGCCAGGCCCCCTCGTCGCCTATCGGTCGCGCGGGATCCAATCGCCGGCTGGTCGAGCCGCGGGCTCCCGCCATGGCTTCGAGCCCGAAGCGGGTTTCGGCTGCGCCGGCCAAGGCCGAAAGCTCGCGAGCCAACTCCTCCCGGAGCATCCGCACCCAGCCGGCCAGCGGCTGGCGCAGCGTGTCCGGATCGAGGCGCGCCAGCTCCCGCGCCAGGTCCAGACGCCGGTACGGCTGCACCAGCGGGTTGAGCCCCGGCAAGAGTCCACGGCTTTCGAGTCGCTCGAGGTACTCGTAGGCCCAGTGATCCACCGGCAGATAGCGGGAGCCCGTCGCGGGAACCTGTGCCACGCCGCTCGCCAGGGGGAGCAGCACGGTGACCAGGAGCGCGCCGCCAACGCGCCATGGGAACGGCACTCGCTGGTCCATCAGGACGGCACTCGGCACGTGCAGCAC
>JACPAP010000038.1 GCA_016180765.1 Gemmatimonadota bacterium | reverse complement strand
ATGTCCCGCTCCCAGTAGCGGCCGCTGGGGCTCAGGTCTCCCGGGAGGACAAAGTTGGGAAGGGAGGCGAGAGCCACGTTATACGACCTCCCCACACCTGACTCCAACATCCCGCCACACCACACCGGCACCTGGTGCTGAGCGCAGAAATCGTGGATCGCCTTGGAGGCCGCGAACCCACCCACCCGTCCCGGCTTGATGTTGATGATCCGCCCGCTCCCCAGCGCCACCATGCCCTCCGCTTGGTCCAGTCCGGTGATGGACTCGTCGAGGCAAATCGGCGTCTTGAGGCGCTTCTGGAGCTGCGCGTGCTTCACCACATCATCCCAGGCCAGTGGCTGCTCGATCATGACCAGACCAAACCGGTCGAGCGCCACGAGGGCGTCTGCCTCGGCCAACGTGTAGGCGTTGTTGGCATCGGCCATGAGGGGAGCCTCCGGCCCCAGAGCCTCGCGCACCGCGCCGACGAACGCGATATCCACCCCGGGCTTGATCTTGAGCTTGATCTTGCGATAACCCTGCGCCGACGCCGCGCGCGCCTTCTCCACCAGTGCGGCGGGCGATTCCTGTATGCCCAGCGAAATGCCCGTGGCGATCTCGTCGCGCGTCCCGCCGAGGAAGCGTGAGAGGCTCTTGCCGGCATGCGTGGCCGCGAGCGCCCACATTCCCATTTCCACCGCGGCCTTCGCCATGCGGTGGCCGCGGAAGTCCTGTTCCAGGGCCGGGAACACCTGCTCGGGTCCCTCGAAGCGGCGTCCCAGCACGCGCGGTGCCACCCAGTGCCGGATGGCTAACCAGGCGGTTTCCACGGTTTCCGGCGAATAGTTCGGCTTCTCGCCGGCCACGCACTCGGCCCAGACTTGCGCGCCATCGGCGTCCGTCAACTCCACCAGCAGGATGCGGCGATGGGAAACCACGCCGGAGGAGATCCGGAACGGCTCCTTGAGTTGGAGCGCGATCTCCCGGAGCGCGATCTGTCGGAGGGCAAGACTCATGCCGGGGGTCGCGCCAGCACGTAGAAGCACCGCCCACCGCGGTCCCCGGAGATGAATCCCGTCACGCGGTAGCCCCGCTCCAGGTACCACAGGAACGCCTGGCGCGTGGTGGCCCGCCAGGCGCGGGCGGTCTCCAAGGACTGCGCCTTGACCGCCTGGACGTCCGCGGGGACCTCGATGCGGACGGCCGGCTCGGCCGGCAAGCTGCCGGCCACGGTCGCACTCGCGTTGGCGACGGGGGCGTCCGCGAGCCCACGCGCGAGGGGCGGCGCGTGGCCCCCGAGCACCTGACCAACCCGCGCGTCGGCGATGAGCCAAAGCGCCACCAGGCGGTCGGTGCCGAGGCCGCTATGCAGCTCGCTCCCGGTGTTGCCGCCGTACATGTCCGCAACGTAACGCTCAATCTCCGTCCCGAGGGCGTTGAGGTTGAGGTTCGCGTTCTGCGCCACCAATGGGTCGAACGTCCAGCGGACTTCCACGACGCCGATTTGGAGCAGCACGTCCCGCTGGTACAGCTTGAGTCGCTTGCCCAGCCCGAGCCCGCGGGCCTCCGGCTCCACCGCCAGCATGTGTGACCAATGAGCCAGGCGTCCGTGGTGCACGCCGGTAAGCCCGAACACGAATCCCAGCATGCGTCCGTTCGCATCGAACGCGCCGGCGGCCACGCCACCGACCTTCTGGCAGATTTGGAGGATGGTGGCCGGAACCACCTCGGTGAACTCATCGCCCCAGGTGTGGCGTTGGATGGCGACGCCCTGCGCCAGCTCCTCGGGAGATGACAGGGGTCGGATGACGACGTCGTCCGTCCGGCTGCCGGACGGTGATGGTGTCATGGCGCCTTTTGGGTGCCCGCGGGTGACGGCGGCGTTCGGGGCCCCTAGATTACCCGGATGCGGGAGTGCGATCAAGGTATTGCCGGGACCCGAGGTTTGAAAGCCGCATGACGCGACGCCGACGGCAGGCAGGCGGCGGCCCCGAAACCGATCGATCGAGCCAGGTCTATGCCAGGTTGCGGGATCTGATCGTCCGGCTGCGTCTGGCGCCCGGGGCGCGCATTACCGAGACCGACGCCGCTGGGCGGCTGGGGGTGAGCCGGACGCCGGTGCGGGCCGCGCTGCAGCGCCTGACCCAGGAGGGGTACGTCGTGGTCAGCGATTCCGGGCGGCGCCGCCGCCCGGTAGTGGCGCCGCTCACGCGTGAGGATGCGACGGAGCTGCTTCACATTGTGGCCGAGGTCGAGGGACTGGCCGCGCGATACGCGGCGTCGCTCAACCCGAAACTCCGGGCCCAGCTGGGTACCGAGCTGCGGCGGGTCAACGAGGAGCTACGGCGCGCCGCGCAGGCCCGGCGCCCGGACGCCAATCAGGTGTTCGAGCTGGATCACATGTTCCATCGGCGGCTGGTGGAGGCCGCGGCCGGATCTCGCCTGCTTTCGCTCCACGAAGCGATCAAGCCGCAGGCCGAGCGTTACGGCCGCGTCTATGCGGCCGCGCTGACCGATGAAATCTCCACCTCCGTGGAGGAGCACGCGCAGCTGATTCAGGCCGTGGAGGCAGGGGACCCGGACGGGGCGCAGCGGGCGGTGCTCACCAACTGGCGCAACGCCGCGGCGCGCTTGAGCCACGTGATCGACGCCATGGGGGAGAGGGGCAGCTGGTAGGTCAGGGAGGCAGGCGCTTCCGCCAGTAGCGCGCCAGCCCGTACCAGCAGAACTTGAGGCCCGCGCCCTGTTCGAAGCGCAGCGCCTCGTCGGCGGGGAGGTGACGCCGTACCTCCTCTCCCACGCGCCGGACGAACTCGGCGGCGCGCGAGGCGTCGTCGCCGGGCTCCGACAGCGACGCCCGGACCCGATCACTCCACTCGACCAGCCGCTCCCGCATTTCCGCCAGGTGTGGCTCCACCGTCGCCGCGGGTCCGAAGTGGGTGAGGAACAGACGGTCGGCCTTCCACTCGGCGAGGCGGTCGAGACTCGCTCGCCACAACTCCAGATCGATGTCGGGCGGTGGCGTGGGCGGAAAGAGGTAGTCGCGCCCGGTGATGCGGATGCCCGCGGTGTCGCCCACGAACGCGGTCCCGGTGGACGCATGCAGGTAGCTCACGTGGTGCGACGCGTGGCCGGGCGTGTAGGCAACCTGGAGGCCGACCTGCCCCAGCGCCAGCCGCTCTCCTCCCCGGAGCGGGCGGAGATTCGCGGCGGGCACGGGCACGCATTCGCCCCAGAGCCGCTGCAGGTCCGCGCCATAGAGTCGCTCCGCGCTCGCCAGGAGCTTGGTCGGGTCGGCCAGGTGAGGAGCGCCCCGTTCGTGCACCTGGACCACGAGGTCGGGATGCCTGCGCACCATCGCCCCGGTGGCGCCGGCGTGGTCCAGGTGGATGTGCGTGAGCAGGAGGTGTCGAACGTCGCTCAAGCTTCGGCCGGAGGCCTCCAGCGCTGCGAGCAGGTTCGCCAGAGACGACTCGGGGCCCGGATCCACGATGGCGAGACCCGCCCCGGTGTCGAGCACGGCGGCGGCGATGACGTGGGGATTCCCGAGGTGCCGGACGTCTACCAGGTCGATCCCGTCGGCGACTCGCCCTACGTTCTTCATGGCCTCACCAGAAGATAGAAGCACTGCTCGCTGCGTGGCCCGCCGTGGAAGCCTCCGACGCGGTAGCCCCGCTTTAGGTAGTAGAGGAATGCTCGGCGGGTGGTGGTGCGCCAGGCGCGCGCCTGGTCCGGATCCTGGTCGCGCAGTGCGTGGATGTCCCTCGGGATCTCCACCCGGAGTGAGGGGGATCTCGGGAGCGGCCGCCTGACGCGCCTTCGCAAGTCCCAGCGGACCACCAACCGGTCGGTGCCGATTCCGCGGTCCAGCGGACTCTGGTCTCCGGGCCCGTACATGTCAGGCACGTACTCCTCTACCGTTGCCCCCAGGCGGTTGAGATTCAGGTGCGCGTTCCGCGCCACCAGGGGATCGAACGTCCAGTACATGGTGGGGACGCCCATTGGGAGCAACCGTGCGCGCTGATAACGCTTGAGCCGCCGGCCGATGCCCTGATCGCGGGCTTCGGGTCGTACCGCCAGCATGTGCGACCAGTGTGCCACTCGACCGTGGCGCAATCCGGTGAGCCCGAAGACACAGCCGAGCATCTTGCCGCGAGTGTCGAACGCCCCCGCGGCGATGGCGCCCACCTTCTGGCTCACCTGGAGCATGATGGGCGGAATCGTTTCCTCGCCCGCGCCCCACACAAGCTCTTGCAGCTCCACGCACGCGGCGTAGTCGGCGGGGCTGGTTAGGGGCCGGATCTTTACCCACGAGGTTCGAGCGTCCGTCACTGCCGAGGCCGGCGTTCGAGTGCTATTTCACCGCAGAGGACGCAGAGAGGAAAACAGAGGTCGCAGAGGTGATTGTTGTGAAAGACCCCACCCAATCCCACCTCTGCGCTCTCTCTGTTGTCCTCTGTGCCCTCTGCGGTAATCAGTTACGGGATGCTCGTTCAATTGACGAAGCCTCGCTTGAGGCAGTACCCTCTTCGCTAGTGCCGTTCCAACTTGTTCCGGCTATTAGCTTGCTTACTCGCGAACCCTAGGCGCAACAAGTTGGAACGGCACTAGCAAGTATACCAGGAGACGTGATGCGACGCGCTCGAGCGATCTGCTTGGTGCTGTTCCTGGCAGCCTGTGCGCCGGCGGCGCGACCGCCCGGCGGCGTGGCCCCGCTGCCTCCGCCGTACGACCTGGTCATCAGCGGCGGCCGGATCGTGGACGGCACCGGGGCGCCGTGGTTCTACGGAGATCTCGCCATTCGTGGCGACCGGATCGCCCGTGTCACCCCCTCGGGGCTGCTCCGGGATGCGCCCGCTCGGGAGCGGATGGACGCCCGCGGCATGGTCGTGGCCCCGGGATTCATTGACATCCAGGGCCAGTCGGGCGGCTCGTTCCTGTTCGGCGACGGCCGCGACGTCAGCAAGGTCACCCAGGGAATCACGACAGAGATTCTCGGGGAGGGCGGAACCCCGGCGCCCGCCAACCAGCGTACGGTGGGCGACATCTCCCGACTGCCGCCGGCGCGTCAAGCCGTGGTGCGAGCGTTCATGACGCCGCGAGGCTTCTCCCGCTGGCTGGAAGCGATGGAGCGGCACGGCATCTCACCCAATGTCGGATCGTTTCTGGGCGCCGCGACGGTGCGCCAATACGTGAAAGGCATGGCCCTGGGCGAGCCCACGCCCGCCGAGTTGGACACGATGCGTGCCGTGGTGCGCCGCGCCATGGAGGACGGCGCCTTCGGGGTCGCCTCGGCGCTGATCTACCCGCCTGGGAACTTCGCGGGCACGCCCGAGCTGATCCAAATGGCGCGCGCCATGGCTCCCTACGGCGGCGTGTACATCACGCACATGCGGTCGGAGGCGGATCAGCTGCTCGAAGCCATCGACGAAGCCATTCGCATCGGTCGTGAAGGGGGCGTTCCGGTGGAGATCTACCACCTGAAGGCCGGCGGGCTACGCAACTGGCCCAAGGCGGCGCGGGCCATCGCGAAGATCGATTCCGCGCGCGCCGCCGGGCTGGACGTCCAGGCGAACATGTACCCCTACATCGCCGGCGGTACCGGCTTGAGCTCCTGCTTGCCGCCGTGGGCCGCGGCGGACGACAAGTTGCTCGACAACCTGCGGGATCCCGCCATGCGTTCGAAGATCCGGGCCGAGGTCATGCAGCAGACGACGGACTGGGAGAACCTGTGCCAGCTCGCGACCCCGGACGGCGTGTTGGTACTGGGTCTCCTGAAACCGGAGAACCAGGTCCACGCCGGAAAGCGGCTATCGGAAATCGCCGCAGCGGTCGGGAAGGATTGGCTTGAGACGGCGGTGGACCTGCTACTCGCCGAGGAGCAGCGCATCGGTACGATCTACTTCATGATGAGCGAAGACAACGTCAAGCTCCAGCTCACGCAGCCGTGGCTCAAGTTCGGCACCGACGCTGGCGGGGCGGATCCGGACAGTGCGAGGGGTCTCACGCACCCTCGGGCCTACGGCACGTACCCTCGCATTCTGGGCAAGTACGTACGAGATGAGGGCGTGCTCACGCTGGAAGATGCGGTGCGCAAGGCCACGTCCGCAGTGGCCACGCGGCTCTCGATTCAGGATCGCGGGGTGTTGCGGGAGGGATTCTACGCGGACGTCGTGGTGTTCGACCCGACGACGATCGCCGACCGGGCCACGTTCGAGGAGCCGCATCAACTCTCGGTGGGCGTGCGGGACGTGTTCGTGAACGGGGTAGGCGTGGTGCGGGGCGGACGGCACACGGGATCCAGGCCGGGGCGGGTGGTACGGGGGCCGGGGTACGGCGGGCACTGACCGGTGCGCGGTCTCACGCCCCGGCCTGCGCCGCCTGCCGAGGGCGTAAATTTGATGTCGTGGGCAGTGAAAACGGTGTCGCTTGGTTGATGGAGGATGCTACCGTGGACGACATGGGACTCTTTCGCACCACCATCGAGATCGAAAACTGGGAACGCCGCGGACTGAGACGCTCGGTGCCCGACGTGCTGGTGGACACCGGGAGCGAATACTCCTGGATTCCCCGGGACGTCCTCCAAGGTCTGGGTGTGGTTGTCCAGCGCAAGCAGGGATTCGTCGTCGCTGACGGCCGCCGGGTTGACCGAGACATCGGCTACGTGCTGGTGCGAGCCGGTGGATCGGAGGCGCCGGGCCTGGTCGTCTTCGCCGAGCCGGGTGATATGAACCTCCTTGGCGCCCACACGCTCGAAGGCCTGAACCTCAAGATTGATCCGGTCCGGAAGGCATTGGTCCCTGCGGGGCCGGTGATCGCCGCCGTAGGCACCGCCGCGCGAGAGGGCATCTGGGGCCTGGGTGCACGGCGTTAGCGAGTCCATAGCACGATCGTGCCGCAGGTACCGGATCGAGCGAGCTCGAGCGGCGTTGTGAGGGAACTCCGGTATACCTCGAGGGCCGCGAGGTCCTCGGGGCGCGCCAGCTCGTCGAGCCTGATGCCACCAGATAGGAACATCCCATGGAGGTAGACGGCCGGCGAACATCGTCGCCCGAGGGGCTCGCGCGTCCCCGCGGCTCCCTCGCGGAAGGTCACCGTGCCTTTGTCATCCACCCGCGCTCCCGCCACGCCATAAAACAGACTGCTCACGCGGAAGAGGTTCCGCCGCTCGATGTCCTGGGGCGTCAGAAAGCGTCCCCACGCGGCGTACTGCCGTTGGCGGCGGAAGAACTCGGCTAGCCGGCCGCGTACCATCGTACTCGAGGTGTCACCCCGTACGACCACCGGCTCCAGCTCAACGGGCAGCGGCTCCAACGCGACGGTGACGAACAGGTGCCGGTTGGTCCAGTCGAGCGGCAGCTCGAGCGATTTCGGCAGGTATCCGATGCGGGTGAAGCGGAGTCGGCGGGGCCCCGGAATCAGCTCACGGATTTCGAACATTCCCCGTGTGTCGGTAACCGCCCTGTTGGCAGTGTCGAGTTGCACGCGGACGCCCCGGACGCCGCGGCCGGATATCGCGTCTGTAACCGCGCCTTCGACGCGAAGCCTCACGGAAAAGAGGTTGGGTGGCAGCCGCTCCAGCGCAACGCTGACGAAGAGGTCTTGGTCGCTATCGCTGATCGGCAGCGGGTAGGACTTGGGCTCGTATCCGACGCGACTGAAGGCGATTTGGTGCGTTGCCGGGGTCACACCCCGGATTTCGAACGTCCCGTCAGCGTCCGTGACCACCCTGACCGTGTCGTCGAGTCGCACGTCCACGCCAGGAAGCCCGCCACGGGCCGTTGCGTCTATGACCAAGCCTTCGACACGAACCGTTCCTGGTTGCTGAGCGACGGCGGTCGTCGGATCGAGCAGCCCCACGGCGTATACCAGCGCGATGATTGTGCAACGGTGTGATCGCGTTGCCGTCCTCCGCTGTTGGGAGCCCCGCCCCATCTATCTTACGCTCGTTGTTAGAGCGAGGAAAGAAACCGAAGCAAGAGCCCCTGATGCTCAGCGGACCGCGCCTGGAACGCGGCTCGCGCCGCGGCAGCCTCCCCCCCGTGGAGCGCGATGGCCTCGCGAAGCGTCCCGGCTCGTCCGTCGTGCAAGTAGGTGCTTCTGAACCGCAACCCCCACAGCGGCGCCGTCCGGTATTCGGAGGGAGCGGCGCTCGCTCCACACACGTCGGCCAGGTCCGGACCCAGATCGTGGAGCAGCAAGTCGGAGTAGAGTGGCACGGGCTTCCGGTCAAGCGCCCGCACGTCGCTCGGTCCGGATCGCAGCTCTGGCACGTGGCACGACGCACAACCTGTGG
>JACPAP010000037.1 GCA_016180765.1 Gemmatimonadota bacterium | reverse complement strand
CCAGATTGACCCCGGGCCTGAGGTCCTGCGGCTCTAGCTCGAACTCCACGCGATAACCGCCCGCGTCAAAGTGTGGCCGTATCACTTCGATCGGCTCGCTCAGCTGGTGCAGCACCGCCTCGGCCGTCCCTGGGCGCGCGCCCACCACCGGGAGTTCGAACATGGCCGGTCCCGTGAACTGATGGGTCCCCTGATAGGAGCCCCCGGCCTGCGGCGCCAGCGGGACCCGGTGCCAGTCATTCGTCCCCTCTGAAGGGCGAGGCGAAGCGCCCACGCCTGACTCACCGGGACCTGGGCCCGAGTGCCGACAACCTGGGCCGGGGGCATGTGACTTGGGCCCGAGGCATGGCGACTTGGCCCCGAAGCAGGGCGCCTTGGGCCCGAGGCACGGCGACTTGGGCCTGAGTTGCGGCACCTGAACCGGGGGCGGGAGCGAGTAAGTCGCTCTGCACCAAGGTGTTACGCGGATTCGAGTCCTTGAAAGGGGCGCTCTGGCGGGTCGCCCTTGAAGACTCGCTTAGGCCCACACCACCGGTACCCGGTACGGCTCGAACGCGCGGTCTGATGTGAGGATCGTTAGGCCTTCGTCCAGGGCCTGGACGATGAGCAGGCGGTCGAAGGGGTCGCGGTGATGCGGCGGCAAACTCCGCAGCAGGTCGCCGTGCCGCACGGTGGCGGCGAGCTGCACAAAGTCATACATCGGCAGGATGTCCTCAACGGCGTCCGGAAAATCAAGCTTGCCCAACGCGTGTTTGATGCCGATTTCCCAGGCGCTGACCGCACTGACCACCACGAGATCGGCCCGCTGCACAGTACCTACCGCAGCGGGCCGGAGCTCATCGCGATGCCAACGAATCAGGACGTTGGTGTCGAGGAGCAACCTCACAGGGGCTCTTCGAACAGGCGCTGCACTTCGGGGGGCAGCGGCGCGTCGAAGTCGGGTGCGACCCACCCCTTGCCCTTGCCCTTTCCGGGCACCCGCAGGTGGCGCGTGTCCTTAGGCGCCAGGGGCACCAGGCGGGCCTTGGGCTTGCCCGACTTGGCGATGATGATCTCCCGGCCCCGGGCGGCCTCCTCCACCAGCTCCGACAGGTGCGTCTTGGCATCGTAGAGGCTCACCGGCTCCCGGAGGACCGTGGTCATGGGCTTTTTGGGCTTGCGGTACTTTGCCATGGTCTGCCTACCCCTTGTCCGACTCGAATCCTAACCGCCTTGACCAAATTGGTCAAGCTTGCCAGTTGACGATCGGGCGGCTTCTGACCGGCGAAAGAAGCGAGCCAATAGGCGGCCGGCTCGGAGGTGTCTATCTTCCGGCGTTCGCGATTCGGGGCGGTAGCTCAGCTGGGAGAGCACCGGCTTTGCAAGCCGGGGGTCGAGGGTTCGAATCCCTTCCGCTCCATGCCCGCATCCAGCTAGGTGGTAGCCGGCGCGGCCTTGGCGGTTGGGGGGAGCGCCGCATACGCGCGGCGCAGCAGCATGGGCGTGGCGACCGTGGTGACCACCGCCATCAGTACCAGGACTGAGAACAGTCTCGGGCCAATAAACCCGTTGGCCAGCGCGATGTTCGCGATGACCAGCTCCATGATTCCGCGGCCATTCAGTCCCAGCCCCACGATCCAGCGCTCGGCGCGCGGGAGCCCCGCGATGGCGCCTCCCCAGTAGCCGCCCAGCACCTTGCCGGCGAATGCCGTGGCCAGCACCGCCGCTACCAGGCCCCAGTCGGTCAGCGATCCGACGTCGAACTCCAGGCCGACGAGCGCGAAGAACACCGGGGCGAGGAAGCCCATCGCGACGGCGGACGCGGTTTTCTGGACTTCCTCGAAATTGCGGCGCCCGATCACCCGGTGGCTGAGCAGGATGCCGCCGAAAAACGTGCCGACGACGAAATGCAATCCTACGGTTTCCGAGAGCGTGGCGAAGAGCAGGACGAACGCGACTGTGAGCGCGAACAGGGTTTCCTTGCCGCGGAGCGCTGCGATGACCCGAGTGACGGCCTGGCGCGAGCGCGGCCGCAGGGTCGCCCAGTATTCCACCAGCCGGTAGGCGCCCACCAACAGCAGAATGAACGCGGCGGCCTGCACCACGCCGAGCAGCGTGGACCGCAACACCGACCAGGACGATCCGTCCCCGTTGCTGGTCTGGAGGATCACGCCGAGCAGGAGCAACGCGGCGATGTCGTTGACCACGGAAGCGGAGACGATGAGCTGCCCCGTGCGACTGTGCAGGGTGCCGAGGTCCATCAGGATGCGGATGCTGACGGGGAGGGCCGTGATGGCGAGACACAGCCCCAAGAAGAGCATGCGGGTCGCTTCCAAGCCGTAGAGTGCGCCCAGGCCCGCGCCCAGACCTAAGGGCGTGAGGAACCCCAGGACCGCCACCCACACGCCTCGTCCCTTGGCCGCGTCCGCCAGCTGCGTGACCTCCATTTCCATGCCCGCCAGGAGCACCAGCAGGAACACCCCCAGTTCCGCGATGGCCTGGAGCGCCGGCGTGATGTGCACCACGTCGAGGATGGACGGGCCGAGCAGGATGCCGGCCAGGATCTCACCGATCATGGCGGGCTGGCCCAGCCGCTCGGCGGCCTCGCCGGCTACGCGCGAGACGATCAGGAGCACCAGGAGCGTGGTGAACAGGGGCATAGGTCAACCGGAGGCGTATGCTACCCGGCAGGCGGCCGGTTGTGCTAGGGTGTCGTCCCGTTACCCCTTCGTCACGCAGCCGTTACGTTGTTCCCTAGGCTTTAGCGCGAGACGATCCCGTGCCGCGCATGGATCACCGCATCCTGGTGGTTGACGACGAACGCGACATCACGGCCCTCGTAGCGTACCACCTCGCCAGGGAGGGGTACCGGGTGTCCACCGCATCGAGCGGCCCGGAAGCGTTGAAGTCGGCCGCGGACGAACGGCCGGACCTGGTGGTGCTGGACCTGATGCTGCCGGGCCTGTCGGGCTACGAGGTGCTGGAGGAGCTGCGGCGCCGGGAGGACACCCGGGACCTGGGCGTCGTGGTGTTGACTGCCCGGCGCGAGGAGGGCGACCGCATCAGGGGCCTGGAGCTCGGTGCGGATGACTACCTGGTCAAGCCGTTCTCGCCGCAGGAGCTGGTGCTGCGCATCGGCGCGGTCTTGCGGCGGCTGGGGAGCCCGGCCGTGGCTTCCGGTTCCGTGATCACCGCCGGCCCGCTGCTGATCGACCGCGGCGCGCATCGCGTGTCCGTGGAGGGTAAAGAAGTCGAACTCACCGCGACGGAGTACAACCTCCTGGTACTGCTGGCCGAGCGGCGCGGGCGGGTGCAATCCCGCGCGCAGCTGCTCGAGGCCGTGTGGAAAGCCAACCCCACGATCCAGACGCGGACCGTGGACATGCACATGCAGCGGCTCCGGGCCAAGCTGGGTGCTGCCGCGTCGTTCCTCGAGACGATCCGCGGGTTCGGCTATCGGTTTCGCTCGGCCGAGCCCGCCAAGCGGCGCGGCGCCTAAGCGTCCCAAGTCCCTCCGCGCGTCGAAGGTCGTCGTTCGCAATCGTTACAGCCCGTAGGGTCCGGCGTGACCAGTTCGTGATGCGGGGCGGGGATACTCTCGGGGAACGCGCCTTCTCGGGAAGCGTGATCCCATGATGCGTCACCCGCTCGTCCTCGCCATTGTCGCCAGCGCTTCCACCGCCCCCTTAGCGGCGCAGGCGCTCAATTCGGCAGCCCTCCGAGCCAGCAGCACCTCCGAGACCGGGCGCGTCGTGGGGCGGGTCCTCGATGGGCTCCAGGGCGCGCCCCTGGCCGGCGTCGAGGTCGTGGTGGATGGTACCGGCCTCCAGACGCTCACCGGAGTGGACGGCTGGTACGTGCTGCCGCAGGTGCCCGCGGGGCCGCAGGACCTCCGTTTCCGCCGCATCGGGTACCAGGTCAAACGGGTTGCCGGCGTGCAGGTGCCGGCCGGCGGGGCGGTGCAACAGGACGCCACGCTGGAAACCCAGGTCGTCCAGCTGGAAGAGATCGTGGTGGTGAGCGCCGCCGCGGAGCGCGGCTCGGTGAGCCGGGCGCTGGAGGAGCAGCGCCTCGCGGCCAACATCATCAACACCGTGAGCATGGCCCAGATCGAAAAGAGCCCCGACGGCGACGCGGGCCAGGCCGCCCAGCGGGTGAGCGGTGTCACGGTGCAGGACGGGAAGTTCGTGTTCGTGCGCGGGCTGGGGGAGCGCTACACCACCACCTCGCTCAACGGCGCCCGGGTGCCCAGCCCGGAGCCGGAGCGGCGCGAGGTGCCGCTGGACCTGTTCCCGGCCGGCCTGCTCGAGGGCATCACCACCTCCAAGACGTTCACGGCGGATCAACCGGGGGATTTTAGCGGCGCCGAGGTCAACCTGCGCACCCGGGAGTTCCCGCTGCGCCGGACCGTTTCGATTTCGACGTCGGCAGGGATGAATGACGCGATCCTGGGGCGATCGATCCGGGTGGCACCGACGGTGGGCCGGGAATGGCTGGGCCTCGCGGGCGCGGAGCGCCGCCTTCCTGACGTGGCGCGCGACGCCGGCGACTTGAGAGGGGCCAGCCAGTCGGATATCAACACCATCATCGGGTCCTTCCGCAACGCGTGGTCGGCCCTGCCCGCTACCGGTGGCGCCTCCGGTTCCGCCGGGGTGTCGGTCGGCGGTGAGGATCCCATCTTCGGATTGCCGGTCGGCTACGTGGGCTCCTTCACCTACTCCGACGGACCCGAGGTGCGCCAGGATGAACGCCGCGCGCTCGCCGTAGCCGCCGGGGAAGGCGGTACCAGGCCGCAGAACGAATACGCCGGGTCCACCGCGCGAACCAGCGTGCTGTGGGGCGGCCTGCTCAATCTCAGCGCCCGCGTGGGTGGGGCCTCGAAGCTGACGCTCAGCAACATGTACGACCGCAGCGCCGAGAACGAGGCCACGCACCTGGTGGGGGCCAACGAAGAATTCGGTTTGGATTTCGACGTCACGCGGTTGACGTTCACCGAACGGACCATCCGGTCGAATCAGCTGGCGGGCGAGCATCTGCTGCTGGGCCGTCACCAGTTCGACTGGTCTGCGACGTTCTCCGGCGTCAGCCGGAACGAACCGGATCGCTCGGACCTGGTATATGAAGCGGCGCGCGATCCGCAGAGCGGGGAGGCGTCGCCGGTCCGCTGGTGGGGCGCTCCACGCTCGGCGATCCGGACGTTCAGCACCCTGCAAGAGAACAACCGGAACGTTCACTCCAGCCGCCTACCGGCGCACCCGGCGCGAGGTGGATAGCCGGGCGTTCGACATCATCAACCTGCTCCTCGATGAAGCCGACCGGGCCAGCCCGGCCGAGCGGATCTTCGGCGGTGCCTACGCCGAGCAGGGGAAGTTGCTGCTGTTCGTCAACGCCAACGGCGGGCAATACACCGCCACGGATGAGAACGTCGCCGGGTTCGGACAACTGGAACTCCTGCTGGGCTCCGCCGTGCGCGTCATCGCCGGCGCTCGCGTCGAGCGCGCGCGGCTGGACGTCGAGAGCCGGTCCCCTCAGGGGCTGGCGACCAGCGCTAGGCTGGACGACACCGACGTGCTGCCAGCGCTGTCGCTCAACCTGGCCTTGTCCGAGCGTCAGAACCTCCGGGCGTCGGTGAGCCAGACCCTGTCGCGCCCCGAGTACCGGGAGCTGTCGCCCATCAGCTACTTCGAGGTCATCGGGGGGCTGACGGTGTTCGGGAATCCCGGTCTGGAGCGCGCCAGGATTCAGAACGCGGACCTGCGGTGGGAGTGGTTCCCCAACGTCGGCGAGGTCGTCAGCGTGGGCGCGTTCGCCAAGCGGTTCGTCGGGCCCATCGAGCGAGTGATCGTGGCCACAACCGGCGCGTCCGCGTTGAGCTACGTCAACGCCGAGGCGGCGCACAACTACGGCGTGGAGTTCGAGCTGCGGAAGTCGCTGGCGGATGTCAGCGAGGCGTTGTCGCCGTTCGCCGTGTTCGGCAACGTGACGCTGATGCGGAGCCGGATCACGCCGGGCAACGACAGCATCTCGGCGCTCACCAGCACCGACCGGCCCATGGTGGGGCAGGCCGAGTACGTGGTGAACGCCGGCCTGGGCTACACCCATCCCTGGTCGGACCTGAGCGGCACGCTGCTCTACAACGTGGTCGGGCCGCGGATCGCGGAGGCGGGCGTCCAGCCGCTTCCCGACACCTATGACCAATCGCGTCACGTGGTGGATGCGGCCCTCCGGGTGCCGTTGCTCCGCGGCGTGTCCCTGAAGCTGGATGCCAAAAACCTGCTCGACGCCCCCTACCGCACCGTGCAGGGCAGCGTCGTCCGGCGGGAGTACCGGAGCGGCCGCACCTTCTCCCTGGGCTTCAGCTGGAGTCCCACGCGCTGAGGTCGTGACGGCCTTCCTGGGGCGGTCGTGGCAGGACCGTGACAATCGCGTGGCTCCGTCGCAATCGCGGAGTGCTTGGTTCCGTACCTGACCCTCCGTCGCGACCGCGACTCTACGGAACCCTTTTCGGCGAGGACTTGAGGATGCGAAGTCAGCTACGAGTAGCCGGCCGCTGGGCTGCGATGGCTGCGATCTTTATGCTGGTGGCGGCCTGCGACGACACCACCGCCCCCACGCCGCCCGATACCCCGGCGAACTTCCAGGTAACCCAATTGACCCTGACGCGGCTTCAAGGTCGCCGCGGTGCCCTTCCACATGTGGGCCCCCGACGTGTACGACGGCGCGCCCACCCCCGTCACCGCCTACATGGCCACCGGGGTGAAGGCCGCCACCCTCAGCGGCAACCTCACGGCGAACCGCACGCTGACCGAGGACACGGTCTACACGCTGAGCGGCTACGTGAAAGTGACCAGCGGCGCCACGCTGACGATCCAACCGGGGACCAGGATTGTGGGCGACACGACGGTGCCGGGGAGTTCCCTCTGGATCCTGCGGGGTGCGAAGATCATGGCCGTGGGCACCGCGGATGACCCGATCGTGTTCACCTCGGCCCGGGCCGCCGGCAGCCGGGCGCCGGGCGACTGGGGCGGGATCATCATCGTCGGCAACGGCATTATCAATCGCACGGGCACCACGATCCTGACGGAGGGTCCCGCCAACGTCGCGGAGAACTATGCGGGCGGCACGGACAACGGCGACAACTCCGGCCAGCTCAAGTATGTCAGGATCGAGTTCGCGGGTTACGACGTGTCGAACGGCGCCGGCCAGGAGCTGAACGGGATCTCCGCGTATGCCGTGGGCGGCGGAACGCGCTACGAGTATGTGCAGGTGCTCGCGGGGCTGGACGATTCCTTCGAATTCTGGGGCGGCGCGGTGCAAGGGCGTTACCTGGTGTCGTACGAGTCCGGCGACGATCATTTTGACTGGAGCGAAGGGTACGTGGGCAAGCTCCAGTACCTCGTCGCGTTCCAGTCCCAGAAGCTCACGCCGCGGCCCGGCACCGGCACCTTCTCCTCCGACCCGAGGGGGTTTGAGGCCGACGGGTGTGATCCGGCCGTGAGCGGCTGCACCCTGAGTAGCACCGGGGCCAGCGAGCCCTACTCCAACCCGACCATCGCCAACTTCACGCTGGTGGGGACCGGGCAGTTGGGCGGCTACGCCACCGACGGGAACGGCATCGTGCTGCGCCGCGGCACCGCGGGCTGGCTCCAGAATGGTATCATCGCGCGGTTCAAAGGCGTGGGGCTCAATCTGCGCGACGCCTGGACCGACTCGCTCCGCCTGCGGGATTTGCTGGCCGTCAAGAATGTGATCCTGGCGGAGAACGGCCAGAACTACGACACCAACCCGGCCCATTACGGTCAGGAAGCGAAGTTCGCGACCTCGAGCCACCGGACCGCGGCCACTGCCGTCGAGCTGTTCGTGTTCAACGGTCTGAATCCGGCAAGTCTCGACTGGACGCCTGCCGGGGCCGGCACCACGGGCGGCGCGGACCTCCCGGTGGCGCGGGCGGCTGGGTTCTTCGGCGGGACCATGGACAACACCGCCTACGTGGGTGCCGCCAACCCGGCCGGGCCCAAGTGGTGGCAGGGCTGGACTGTTTACGCGATCAACTAACACGCTGGGCTCTAGGCTCGGTAAGGTTCTCACCGCAGAGAGCGCAGAGACCACAGAGAGAGCGCAGAGATGGAGAAGAACGTGTCACAAACAGCCAGAACCATCTCTGCGGTCTCTGCGTTCTCTGCGGTGAGTTTGATTCTGGGGCTGTTGGCCTGCGGTGGTCGGGACGGGTCTGGTGGCAGCGCCCGCGCCGAGGCTCGCCCGGCATACGTAGATAGCGGCGTCCCCCGGGAGGTCTCGCTGGCGCGGTTTCGCGAGGGCTTGGCCGACCCCGGCCGGCTCGAGGGCGGCGCGAAGAGTCGGGATGAGCTGGTGCGGCGCTACGTCGAAGCCTTGGAACGTCGAGATACGATGGTGCTGGTGGGAATGACCATCACGCGGGCGGAATTCGCGTACCTCTACTATCCGACCGCGCCCGAGGCCAGACCGCCATACGATCTCGACCCCGGCCTCTTCTGGTTCATGCTTCAGCAGAACAGCCGAAAGGGCCTGCTGCGCGCGTTAGACGATCGCGGGGGACGCCCGCTGGGATACCTGGGCTACACCTGCGACGACGAGCCCAGCCAACACCGCAGTAATACGGTATGGGGTCCCTGCCTGGTGCGGCGCGTACCAGCACCGGGCGACACGGTGGTGGAGCGGTTGTTCGGGCCGATCGTGGAGCGGGAAGGGCGGTTCAAGTTCCTCAGCTACGGGAACAAGCTTTAACGCGGGCGGCGAGGGGACTGCCTCGGTCATGCTGCCGGTCCGGTCGACTGGGTGCCTAACCCTCCTCCTGCGCGTGGTGCTTAATCGACCGCCCCTCCACCATGAACACCACGTCCTCCGCGATGTTGGTGGCGAGGTCCGCCACCCGCTCCAGGTTGCGGCTCACCAGCACCATCTCGATCCCGGCGCTGATGGTGCGAGGGTCTTCCATCATGTGGGTCAGCACGATGCGGAACACGGAGCGGTGCAGCGCGTCCACCGCGTCATCCCGGCGGCACACCGCGCGCGCCGCCTCGGTGTCGCCCCGGATGAACGCTTCCAGCGCGTCGGCCAGCATCTTGCGGGATTGGCGGGAGATCTCGACCAGCTCGGGCACCGGAGCGACCGCCCCGCGCTGCCGGAGCTGCTGGGCCGACTGCGCGATGTTCACCGCGTGGTCGCCCACCCGCTCGAGGTCGTTGGCGATCTTCATGGCGGCGGTGAGAAACCGGAGGTCGCGGGCCATCGGCTGCTGGGTGGCCAGCAGCTTGATTACGGTTTCCTCGATCGCCAGCTCGGCGCTGTCAATGCCCTGGTCGCCCTCGATCACCGCGGTGGCGCGGTCGGCGTCGCGCTGGAGCAGCGCCTCCAGCGCGGTTCCCAGCGCCGCCTGGGCGTCCGCCGACATCTGCAACACCCGGGCCTTGAGGTCGGACAGCTCGTCGTGAAAATGCCGGTGAGGCGCTCCGCTCATCCGAACCGTCCCGTGATATAGGCCTCCGTCCGGCCGTCGGACGGGTTGGTGAACATCCGCGCGGTCTGGTCGAATTCCACCAGATCGCCCAGGTAGAAGAAGCCGGTGTAGTCCGATACCCGGGACGCCTGTTGCAGGTTGTGGGTCACCACCACGATGGTGTACGCCTGCTTGAGGGTGACCATCAGCTCCTCCACCCGCTGCGTGGCGAGGGGATCCAGCGCCGAGGCCGGCTCATCCATTAGCAAGACTTCCGGCTCGGTGGCCAGCGCCCGGGCGATGCACAGGCGTTGCTGCTGCCCACCCGAAAGCGCCAGGGCGCTGCCGTGCAGGCGATCCTTCACCTCGTCCCAGAGCGCGGCCTGGGCCAGCGACCGCTCCACGATCTCGCCCATCCGCCGCCGGGCCACGCCGTTGACTCGAAGTCCCGCCGCCACGTTGTCGTAGATGGACATGGTGGGGAAGGGGGTGGGGCGCTGGAACACCATGCCGACCCGGCGGCGCACCTGGACGGCGTCCACGCCGGCGCCGTAGATGTCGGTGCCGTCCAGCAGCACTCGGCCCTCCACCGTCCCGCCGTCGGACAGCTCGTGCATGCGGTTGAGACATCGCAAGAAGGTGCTCTTGCCGCATCCCGAGGGACCGATCACGGCGGTGATCGCCCGCGGGCGGATGCCCAGGGACACCTCGGTGATGGCCGGCCGCCCGTGATAGCGGGCGGTCAGGCGCTCGGTCGCGAGGTGCATGCCTGGCTCAGCGGGTGCCAGATCAGCGGGTGCCATATCGGTTCGCCGCGACCCGCCGCGCCACCAGCGCCAGGCCGAACACCAGTAAGATGAGCACCAACGACGCCGCCCACGCCAGGCGGTGCCACTCCGGGAAGGGGCCGGTCGCGTACACGTAGATCTGGAGGGGCAACGCCTGCATCGGCTCGGTCACGTGGGTCGAGAAGTTGAGGTTGCCGAGGGTGGTGAACAGGAGCGGCGCGGTTTCCCCCGCGACCCGGGCCACGCCCACCAGCCCGCCGGTCACGATCCCGGCCAGCGCCGTCCGCACCACGATGGAGAGTGAGGTGCGCCACCGGGGGTAGCCCAGCGCCAGCGCCGCCTCGCGCAACGAGTGCGGCACGAGGCGCACCATCTCTTCGGTGGTGCGCGCCACCAGCGGGATCAGGATCACGGCCAGCGCGACCGCCCCTGCAAACGCGGAGAAATGCCCCTGCGGCCGCACAATCCAGGTCCAGGCAAAAATGCCGATGATGATGGACGGCGTCCCATTGAGCACGTCGGCCACGAACCGCACCGTCCAGCCCAGACGGCCACTGCCGTACTCCGCCAGGAAGATGCCGGCGCCGATGCCCACCGGGAGACCCACCAGCGCCGCCAGCCCGACGATGATGCCGGAGCCCACGATCGCGTGCGCCACGCCGCCCCCCGACTGGCCTGCCGGCACCGGATTGCTCAAGAAGAACTCGAGGTTGAGCGAGGAGGCGCCTTTCAGGATCAGATACCCGAAGATCAGGATCAGCGGCAGGACCGCCAGCGCCGACAGCATCCCCACCAGCGCCGTCATGGCGGCGCTGACCAGGCGTCGGCGGGTTCGCCCCTGGCTCACAGCGCCCGGGTCCCCACCGCCCGGCCCGGCGCGGTGCGCCAGACCAGCAGGCGCGCGGCCGCGTTGACCAGCACCGTGATCACGAACAGCGTCAACCCCACCTCGAACAACGCGGACAGGTAGAGCGAGGTGGTGGCCTCACTGAATTCGTTGGCGATGGCGGCAGCCATGGTGTATCCGGGCTGCAGCAGGGACAGGCTGATGTCATGGCGATTGCCGATCACCATGGTCACCGCCATGGTCTCGCCCAGCGCCCGGCCCAGCCCCAGCATCACCGCGCCCACCAGCCCGGCGCGCCCGTAGGGGAGCACCGCCATCCAGACCGCTTCCCAGCGGGTGGCCCCCAGCGCCAGCGCTGCTTCCCGCTGGGAGGAAGGCACGGCGTTCAGCACTTCGCGCGAGACGGCGGCGATATACGGCACCACCATGACCGCCAGGATGATGCCACCGGCCAACATCGAGTTCCCGTAGAAGACTCCCTGGAAGAACGGCAGCCAGCCGAACGCGGCCTTGAGCGGCGGGACCACGACCGTGCGCAGAAAGGGGATCAGCACGAAGATGCCCCAGAGCCCATATACCACGCTGGGCACGGCGGCCAGGAGCTCCACCAGAAAGCCGAGGGGCCGCCGGAGCCAGCGCGGCGCGAACTCGGTCAAGAAGATGGCGACGCTGAAGGCCATGGGCACGGCGAGCAGCAGCGCCACCACCGACGAGGCGAGGGTGCCGAAAATCAACGGCCCCGCCCCGTACACGTCGGCCACCGGGTCCCACGTCGCCGTGAATACGAAGGCCCACCCGAACCGCTCGATGGACGGCCAGGCGTTGATCGTGAGCTCGACGATCAGGGCCAGCAGCAGCGCCGGAAGCGCCAGCGCCAGCGCGGTGACCACGGCCTGGTAGGCCCGGTCGGCCGGGTTGGCCCCGCGGGTCATGCGGCGGGTCGCCGCCGTGCCCCGGGCGGCCGCGCCCAGGTTCGGGGCGATGATCGTCACCGCTGCTCCTGGATCACTTGGGACCGGGCCAGACCGGCCTGCCGCCTGCCGTGATGGTCTTCAGTCGGGTCTCGATCCACGGCCGCAGGGCGGGGGGCAGCGGCGCGTAGCCCAGCCTCGGCGCCACCGCCTGTCCCTCCGTGACCGCCCACCACACGAACGACACCAGCGCGCCGGCCTTGGCCGCGTCGGCGTACTGCTTTCGGAGGAGCAGCCAGGTGAACGATGCGATGGGATAGGCACCGGCCCCGCCCGGGTTGGTGATGGACACCCGGAAGTCGGTGTCGGGGCCCATCTCCGCCATGGCGCCGGCGGCGGCGGCCGTCACGGACTCGACGCTCGGCGTGACGAACTGACCCGTCCGGTTCTGCACCTGCCCATGCTGTAGCTGGTTCGCTTCCGCGTACCCCAGCTCCACGTACCCGACCGCGCCGGGCGTCTGGGCGACGGTGGCCGCGACGCCCTCGTTGCCACGCCCGCCCAGGCCCACCGGCCAGTTGACCGACGTGCCCCGGCCCACCCGCCGCTGCCACTCGGGGCTCACCTTGGACAGGTAATCGGTGAAGACGTACGTGGTTCCCGAGCCGTCGGAGCGGTGCACCACCAGAATGTCGCTTCGCGGCAGTTGGACGTTGGGGTTGACGGCGGCGATCCGAGGGTCGTTCCAGGTCGTGAGCCGGCCCAGGAACATGTCGGCGACGATCTGGGGCGTAAACCTCATGGGCACCGAGACGCCCCGCAGGTTGTAGATCACCGCCAGACCACCCAGTACGGTGGGAAGGTGCAGGACGTTGCCGCCCACCGCCGCGATGGCGGAGTCGTTCATCGGCGCGTCGCTGCCCCCGAAGTCCACCGTGTTCTCCGAAAACTGACGAATGCCGCCGCCGGAGCCGATGGATTGGTAATTGAGCTGCACCCCCCGGGTCTGCTTGTTGTAGGTGAGGACCCAGTCCTGGTAGATGATGTTCGGGAACGTCGCGCCCGCGCCGGTCAGCTTGATCTGGGCGCCGGCCGGCAGGGCCAGGGCCGAGCCAATGAGGGCGACGAGTAGGGAGCGTGCCATGGGAAACTCGCTGTGCCAGGGTCAGAACGTGAACTGCGTTTGGAGCAGGGCCTGCGAACGGGCCGCGTAGAGCGCGGGGACCGGTGGCGTCTCGTAGCTCACCGTGTCGAGGTCACCCAGGATCCGCAGGTTGGGAGTGAGCTGGTACGACGCACCCAGGATGATCCGCGTGGTGCGATCACCGGCGGTGTTGGTGTTGGGATCGGTCAGGTCCACCCGCCCGACCAGCGCGGCCCGGGTGCCCGGGAAGCGATAGACTCCGTACGCGGCCAGGACCCGGCCCGGCGTCGCAGCCGGTGCCGGCGTGCCCACGGCCGTGCGGGTGAAGCCGGCTTCCGCCGCGAGGGTTCCCAGGCTCGACTTGTACGACACCATCCCGAGGAACCGGTTCCGGGTGCCACCGGTGTTGGGCGTACCGAGTTGGGCGTAGCCGGTGAGCCGCAGACCTCCAACCCGGCTGGCGTCGTCGCTGCCCGTGAGGCGCACCGAGGCGCGGGCCTGGAAGTCCTTCCGTTTGTCGCCCGGCGCCTGGTTGTAGTTCTCACCGTTGACGATGGCGAGCTGCAGGTTGACCCGCTCGCCGCCCCAGCGCCCGTCCACCCCGGCGCCGAAGTCGGCGGACGAGACGTAGCCGCCCCGCTCGAGCGGCATGGTGCCCTGCATCCGGTAGTCCCACAGCGCCTCCTCCCAGTCCAGGAGCGCGGTGTGGATGAGCCCCAACTTGAACGTCAGCGGGCTCGACCCGGGCGTGTACGCGGCGTAGGCGTACTTGAGCCGATAGGCAGTCGAGCCATCGGCGTTGCGGTATATGTCCGCAGTGACCCGCGTGGCCAAACCCTCGGCGAAGCGCCCGATCACGTTGAGGTAGGCGCGCGTCACATCGAAGTTGTTGGCGCGGTTGGCGGTGTCGCTGATCTGATACGCGTACTGCGCGTAAACCACCCCGCCGACGGTGACCGCCGGCTGGGCGGGCTGGGCCTGGCCCAGGAGAGCGGTCCGGGCGGTCATGGTGATGGCGGCGGTGAGCGTCGTGAGGCGTATATGCCGTCCGCGCAGCATACCGGCCTTCCGTAACGGGGACAGGGGCAGAAAAGCACAGTTTTGTAACGCCGTTCTGGGGCTTTGGTAACGAACCAGTAACGACACCCGGGCCGGGCGGCCGGGCGCCGGCTCAGGTGTGGCGCGGCCCTGCGGGAAGTGAGAGCCGGATCGTGGTTCCGCGGCCCAGGGTGCTCTCGGCCGTAACCTCGCCCCCGTGCGCTTCGACCAGGTGTTTCACGATCGCGAGGCCAAGGCCGGTCCCACCCTGGTCACGAGAACGAGCCGGATCCGCTCGGTAGAACCGTTCGAAGATGCGAGGCAGGTGCTCGGCGGGGATGCCCGTCCCGGTGTCGGCGACCATAATGCTGGTGCGGCCGGCCTGCGTCTGGGCCATGACCGTCAACCGGCCGCCCGAGGGGGTATGGCGGACGGCGTTGTCGAACAGGTTGGCGAGCACCTGCCGCAGCGCCTCTGCGTCCACCCACACTCGCGCGCGCTCGGTCTCCGGGGACACGGAAAGGGCGACCCCTTGCCGGTGGGCGGCGTCGGCCACGGGTTCCCAGGCGTCCCGAAGCACGCCGCCCAGCTCGAGGTCCTCAGGGTTGGGGCGCCACCCTCCGGACTCGATGCGGGAGAGGTCGAGCAGATCGTCCACCAGGCGTTGCATGCGGTGCGCGTTCTGCACGATGGTCTCCGCGAACTGGCGCGGCTGGCCGGGCGCCAACTCGTGCATCAGCGTCTCGGCG
>JACPAP010000036.1 GCA_016180765.1 Gemmatimonadota bacterium | reverse complement strand
CATTCGGCTCGCCGAGTCCACCACATTCATGGTCCCGCGAATCGCCTCGGCCGGCATCCGCGCCGCGCGCAACGTGTCCCCTACGCCCTCCGTGATGCGCTCGATGGGCGTGGGCTGGCGCGCCGTGGTGCCGTACTTGGACTCCAGAAACTCGAGGTAGTCGAGGACCTGGTATGCCTTGTCTTCCGGCAGACCATCCAGCTTGCGTTCGATGCGCTTGCGCAGAATCTCGTCCATAGCGTCGAGCTCCTACGGTCGGCGGACCGCCAGGTCCACCAGTTCCACGACCGGGTTCCCCAGATACTGCGACCGGCCGGCCTTGATGCGCGCGATGATCACCAGCTCCGCCAGCGGCTGCACCTGCTCGATCCGTCCCACCATCACGGGCGATAGGATGACATAGATGAATCCTGATTCCGGGAGCGGACCCCGCGCCAGCATGTAGCGCTGCCCGGCCGGGATTTCCCGTCGCAGCTCGTCCGCCGTCTGGAGCGCCAGGTACTGCACCGACCACTGGACGGTCTTCCCCTCGAACTCGGCGGGTCGCGCCCGCACTTCGGCGCCGCTCACGCCGGCGAGCACGCCCGGCGAGGAAGGCCTGAGATCGCTTTCCCGGACCCACCCCTCGGTCGCGATCCGCACCCATTCGCCTGAGCGCGCCAGCACCCGCACCGGCGTGTCCTCCGCGAGCGAGCCGGTGGGTTCGCTTTCGGGGATACGGTGCACCTCGGTCTGACGGGCGGTCACGGCTCGGTCGAGCCCGGCGGCCCCGGCGGTGGGGCCGGGCTCGGCGGGCGCGACCGCAGCACCCACACCCCCGGCAGCAGCGGCAGAGCCGCCGGGACCCGCCGGGCGCGCCGGGCCCGGCGACGCACCCGCCGGCTCCAGCGACTGCCCCCACACCCACCCGGTCCGCCGGACCTGAACCCACCCGTTCGCGCCGCGGCTCACCTCATCGAGCAGGAATCCGTTGGCGAGTCGCGCCAACACGCGCCCGCCGGGCGTCGCGCGGAGGTTCTCCCCGCCGCTCACCGTCACCGCGAGATCGAAGCCATCTCGCGTGGTCCGCCCCACCGAGCGGCCGAAGATCCATCCCTCGAGGATGACCTCCACCCAGCCGTCCTGGGTTTGGCCCGCGATCAGCTCGGTGCCCTCGTACACGGACCCCAAGATCCGCTGGTCCAGCCCCGGTCGCTGGCGGAAATTCTCGGCCCGCATGGCGCGGTAGCGCGCCTGGGCGTGGGCGGGAGCAGCCATCGCGCCTGCCAAAGTGCATCCGCACACCACCATCCAGGCTGGTAGGGCCGCCCGCACGAAGGTAGATTGCGCCATCAGCCTCACTTCGAAGCATTGTACGAGAGCCCAAACTCCATGTCAAACACGTCGCGGATGTCGTTCGGCACGACTGCCTTCGTCGCGTGGATCACGGCGTTCGCTCCGAACCCCGCTGTGGCGCAGGTTGGCCACGACCCCGAGCACTCGCCGTACCGTGACCTGCGCGCCAGCCATCAAATCACGCTTACCGGAGGGTATCTCGCCGGCGGCGGGGGCGAGGCCGGCGCGGGGCCCAAACAGGGGCCGCTGGCGGGGCTCCGCTACGCCCTGTCCCTGAGCGGCTCGCTGGAGATGACGATCGGGGTGCACGGCGCCAGCCTCGATCGCCAGCTGGTGGATACCACGGCTCCGCCTGACAGCGGCAACCTTGGTATCGCCCGCCAGTCCGTAGTCATCGCGGACGCGGGGTTCACCGTCCGCATCACGGGCCCCAAGACGTGGCATGGATGGATGCCGTACGTGGGGGCCTCGCTGGGCCTGGCCACCGGGAGCACCGTCACGCAGGACAGCAGCGGGTTCGCGTTCGGTAACCCCTTCCAGTTTGGGCCCCGCCTGGGTGTGCGACGCTACGGCCCCGGACCGGTGAGCCTGTGGATCGAAGCCTGGGATCCGATCTGGCGGCTGCGCTACCCGGGGTCCTGGCAGTCGGAGGCCACGCCGCGGGTAACCGTGGGCCGGGAGTGGGTGCACAATCCGACACTCCTCGTCGGATTGAGTCTTATCCTCCGGACCTGAACGCTTGGACTTCTTCACCGACGGGCTGCGTCGCGGCGCCCAGCTCATTCTGGGCGGCGACGCGGAAGTGCTCGGCATCACGTGGCTCTCGCTCAAAGTCGCACTCGTCGCCACGCTGCTCGCCTGTGGGCTGGGCGTCCCCCTCGGGTTCGTGGTGGGGACCACGCGGTTCTGGGGCCGGCGCGCCGCGCTGACCGCGTTCAACACGCTGCTGGCGTTCCCGACCGTGGTCGTGGGCCTGCTGATCTGGGGACTGCTGGCTCGGCGGGGGCCGCTGGGTGAACTGGGGCTGCTCTACACCTGGGTCGCCATCGTCATCGCCGAGGTGGTGCTCGCGGTCCCGATTGCGGCCGCGCTCACGGCGGCCGCCGTCCAGACGGTGGACCCCCGCGTGCGCCGAACCGCGCTCACCCTGGGGGCCGGGACCTGGCGGGCCCACTGGGCGGTGGCGCGGGAGGCCCGCTTCGCGCTGATGTCCGGCGTGATGGTGGCGTTCGGGCGGGTGCTGGCGGAAGTGGGCGCCGCGATGATCGTGGGGGGAAACATCCGGTATCACACCCGCACCCTCACGACGGCGGTGGCGCTGGCGACTTCGCAGGGGGACTTCGCCCTGGCCATGGCCCTGGGACTGGTCCTCCTCGCGCTCGCGCTCACCGTGAACCTGATCCTCCAGCTGTTCCAGGGACATGGGGCTGCTTAGCCTCCACGACGTACAGCACGGCTACGGTGGGCGCCAGGTGCTGGCCATCCGGGAGCTGGACCTCGAGCGCGGCAGCGTGGCCGCGGTCGTGGGCCCCAACGGCTCAGGCAAGAGCACGCTGCTCCGCCTGTTGGCTTGTGTCGAGGCGCCGGCGCGGGGAACGGTGCTGCTCGACGGTCAGGCCGTGCGCAGCGGCTCGGACCGGCGGCGCGCCCGGCAACGGATCACGCTGGTCGAGCAAAGGCCGTTCTTGTTCGCCTCCACGGTGCGGGAGAACCTGCGGTACGCGTTGTCGCTCCACGGCGTGCGCGGCCCGACTGCCGAGTCGCGCCTCGGTACGGCACTGCAGCGCCTGGGGATCGGCGGGCTCGGGGACCGAAACGCCAGAGGCTTGAGCGAGGGTGAAGCGCAGAAGGTGGCCATCGCCCGCGCCCTGGCGCTCGAGCCCGACGCGCTCCTGCTGGACGAGCCGGCCAGCGCGGCGGATCCCACCTCCACCGGCGCGTTGTATCGCATTCTGGACCAAGAGCGACGTCGCGGGGCGGCCCTGTGCTTCGCGTCGCACCAGCTGGAAGAGGCCTACCGCTGGTCCGACCGCCTCCTGGCCCTGACCGACGGCCAGGCGTCGCCGGTGACGCCCGAGAACCTGTTCCGCACCGATCTGCCGCCCGGCTCCGGCACCAAGACGGTCCGCGCCGGGCCTCTGACGCTGCAGGTGTACACCGACAAGTCGGGGCCCGCGATCGTGGCCCTCCCGCCGGACGACATCGTGGTGAGCCCTGAGCCGCTCCACTCCAGCGCCCGCAACGCCTTCCGCGGGCGGATCCGCCGGATCAGCGAGGACGGCCGAGGCGGCGTCACGTTGGCCGTGGACGCCGGCGTAGACCTCGTCGTGCGGATTACCCACTCGGCGCTGGCGGAGCTGGGACTCACCATCGGATCACCGGTGGTGCTGTCCATCAAGACCATGGCCGTGCGGGTGTTTTGATGGCGAGATACATTCAGATACGCTCTTCCCTCCGGCCTACTCGGGAAACGGGAAGCGGGAAACGGGAAACGTGAGCCGGCAGCCTCATGTCCGAACCCAAGATCGCTGAAGACGTCTCCGCGCCGCGCTCCAAGCCTCCGAAGCGCGGTGGCCGCATGGCGGCCGACTCGGCGATCGTCGAGGAGGTCCCGGTGTGGCTGGAGGTCAACGGTGCGCCCGCCGTGACCTGGATGTGCACGCCGGAGCAACTCGAGGAATTGGCGGTCGGCTGGCTGCACGGCGAGGGGTACATCCGTACCCTGGACGATCTCAAGAAGCTCCGCCCCTGCGCCACCGACGTGGGATTCTGGGCGGAGGTGGACCCGGGCCTGGCGCTCGCGGTACAGCGCGAGAACCGCAAGCCGGTGCTGGCGTCGGGCTGTGGGGCCGTAGCAACCATGCTGGCCGATCCCACGATGCTCGCCCGCGAGCCCTCTCGCGACGATCCTCCCGCGCCGGACCGGTTGCGGGGGCTCTTCAAGGAGGTGTTCGCGCGCGGCACGCGATACCAGGAGACCGGCGGGATTCACGCGGCGGCCCTGACCGACGGGCGGGTCTTGCTGCATCATGCGGAGGACATCGGCCGGCACAACGCCGTGGACAAGGTGATCGGCGCCGCCATCCTGGCGCGGCGCCCGCCGGCCGGGCTGGGGCTGCTGGTGACCGGGCGCATCTCGGGCGAGCTGGCGTTCAAGGGAGCGCGCGCCGGCATCGTCTACATCGCGACCCCTTCGGTGCCGTCGTCGCTGGCGGTCCAGATCGCGGGGCGGGCGGGCATGGTCCTGGTGGGCCGGGCGGTGAGCGGGACGCCCCACCTCCACACGCCGGGTGCGGCGTGACCGGCAGGGTGTGCGGCGCGGTGCTGGCCGGCGGGGCGGCGAGTCGCTTCGGCGGGCGGCCCAAGGGGCTGGAGCGCGTGGGTGGGCAGCGTATCCTGGATTACGTCGTCTCCAACCTGCGGCAAGCGACCGGTGAGCTGCCGCTGCTGGTGGCGAACGCCGCCGACGCGGAGACCTGGTCCCCCGGGCTCACTGTGGTGCGGGATGTGCTGCCGCAGCGCGGATCCCTGGGCGGGATCTACACGGCGGTCACCGCCGCCCAGGGGCCCGTGCTCCTGGTCGCGTGGGACATGCCGTTCGTCCCGGTGCCGCTGCTCAGGGCGCTCATTGAGGGGTTGAACGGGTACGACGCCTTCCTGCCCGAGAGCGGCGGGAAGCGAGGGGTGGAGCCCCTGTGCGGCGTATATGGCCCGGCCTGCGGTCCGGCCATCCGCGAGCGGCTGGAGCAGGAGGACTACCGGGCCGTCGGGTTCCACGACGCCGTGCGGGTCGGTACGCTCCCTTTGGAAGAGGTGAGCCGGCACGGCGACCCAGCCCTGCTGTTCTACAACGTCAACACCGCCGAGGAGCTGGCGGAGGCGGAGGCGATGTGGCAGCGACGCGGGTGATCTCCGTCGTCGGCAAGAAGGACGCCGGCAAGACGTCCCTGGTCGTTGCGTTGGCGTCGGAATGGGTCAAGCGCGGCCGCCGGGTCGCGACCATGAAGCACGGCGCCCACCCGGCCGAGGTGGACCAGCCGGGGACCGATACCCACCGGCATTACACCGAAGGCATGGCCGAGCGCGTGCTCATGGAGTTCCCAGGGGGTCGAGTGCTCTTCGAGCGCACTACCGAGCAAGCGGAGGACCCGCTGGCGCTGGTACGCCGCTACCTGGGCGACGCCGATATCGTCGTCATCGAAGGATACAAGAAGGCTGCCCTGCCCAAGATCGAAGTCCACCGAAAGAGCAGGCACTCGGAGCCGTTGTTCGATCCCGCGAGCGGCGATGCGAAGCAGTGGGTGGCCATGGTGACCGACGACGAACAGCTCCGCGTCTCCATCCCCACGTTTCGGTTCACGGACACCGGGTGGCTGGTGACGCTGGCGCAGCTGGCCTGGGATCGGGCGGTCGTGGTGGAGTAAGCGTCCCGTGACCTCGACGAGCATCTTCGCCGGCGAGCTGACCCCCGCTCAAGCTGCCAGGCAGATCACGGAGGAAATCCGACCGCTCCCCGTGGAGTGCATTCCCCTGCTGGAGGCGCTGGACCGGGTGCTGGCGAGCGACGTCCGGAGCCCCATGGATGTTCCGATGTGGGACAACTCGGCGATGGACGGCTACGCGGTGAGGTCTGCCGACTTCGCGGCGGCGGGAGGAGCGGCAGAGGCGGCAGGGGCGGCAGTCCAGCTGCGCGTGGTAGAGACCGTGCCCGCCGGGAAGTTTCCGCAGCAAGCTCTCGGCCCCGGAGAGTGTACCCGGATCTTCACCGGGGCGCCGCTCCCGGAGGGGGCCGACGGGGTCATCCGGCAGGAAGACGCCACACCGCTGGGGGCCGACCGCGTACGCATCGACAAGACCCGGGATGTGGGGAAGAACCTCCGCCGCCGCGGTGAAGATATCCAGAAGGAGAGTCTCGTCCTGGCGCGCGGCACGCCACTCGGGGCGGCGCACCTCGGCGTGCTGGCGTCCATCGGCGAGAGCGAGGTGTTCGTGCACCGGCGTCCGCGCGTGGCCTTCTTCGGCTCCGGCGACGAGATCGCGGAATTGGACGAGCGCGAGCAGATCCTCCGAGGCAACAAGATCGCCTCGTCCAACACGTACACCATCCAGGCCATGATCCGCCGAGCCGGCGCCGACCCCATCAACCTGGGGATCGCGCCGGACGACCGCGAGGAGATCCGCCAGCGCGCCAAAGCCGGCTTCACCTCGGACCTGCTGATCACCTCGGCCGGCGTGAGCGTGGGCGAGCACGATTATGTCCGGCAGGTGCTGGACGAGGTGAAGGCGACCCTCAAGTTCTGGAAGGTCCGCATGCGCCCGGGAGCGCCGGTGGGGTTCGGAGTGATCGGTGCGCTCCCGTGGATCGGGCTCCCCGGGAACCCCGTCAGCACCATGGTGACGTTCGAGTTGTTCGTCCGGCCCGCCATCCGGAAGATGCTGGGGCACACCACCCTGTTCCGCCGCACGGTGCAGGTGACCGCGGCGGAGCCGATCAAACTGGGCCCGCCCCTGCGGCATTTCCTGCGGGCGGTCGTGACGGAGGGCGCGGACGGCAGCCGGGCCGCGAAGCTCACCGGCCCGCAGGGATCGGGGATTCTCACGTCCATGGCCAAAGCGAACGCGCTGCTGATCGTGCCGGAAGACCAGTCCGAGGTCAAGCCGGGAGAAACGCTCACGGCGATGCTGCTCGACGATCCGGTCCACACGCCCGAGCCAACGTTCTAGGATTGAGGAGACGCCATGCTCAGCCAAAAGCTGCAAGCTGCTTTGAACGACCAGATCAACGCGGAACTCGCGTCGGCCTACCTCTATCTCGCCATGGCCGCCCACTTCGAGGCCAGCAACCTCGTCGGCTCGGGGCGCTGGATGCGCCGCCAGGCGCGGGAGGAGGTCACCCATGCGATGAAGATCTTCGACTTTGTGCACGGCCGGGATGGACGGGTCACGCTCGCCGCCGTCGCCCAGCCGCCGGCCCAGTTCGGCTCGTCGGTCGAGGCGTGGGAGCAGGTGCTGAAGCACGAAAAGGGCGTGACCGACCGCATCCACCAGCTCTATGCGCTGGCCGTGGCCGAAAACGACTATCCCACGCAGACCATGTTGCACTGGTTCATCGACGAGCAGGTGGAGGAGGAGAAGACCGCGACCACCATCCTGGAGCAGGCGCGGATGATCGGCCCCTCCAACTCGGCCCTGTACTTCCTGGACCGCCACCTCGGAAAGGAGGCCGAGGGGTAAGCCGGCCGCCCGGCTACATCCGCTTGTATCTGGGCCCGCTGCCACCCTCCCGCGGGGTCCACCGCGGGCCTAAGACGTCCGTCGCCTTGCAATCCACGCAATTCGGCGGGTTGATCCGGAGGGACCCGTCCACCCACTCGTACACCCCCGCCGGGCACATGTGGGTGTACAGTTCCGCTACGTCCCGAGGGACATCGGCGCGCGGAATCAGGTGTGCAGGAATGGTGTCGCGGGTGGCGTTCCCGGAACGGAACACCGCGTCCAGCTTGCTGAAAGTCAGCTTGCCGTCCGGAGTGAAGGAGGCCGGCGCGGCTCGGTTGCGCGCGGCCTTCGCGTCGGCGGGCATCGCGATCCGTCCACCGGGGAACCGCCCGCCGGTGAGCGTCATCAGCCCCGCCTTGATCCCGCCGACGTAGAAGCCGCCCTTGAACGCCAGCCGCATATTACGCGTGCGGTAGAGATCATCCCGGATAAACGACGCGTCCACTTGGGCGTCGTACTCGGCGAGCGCTGCGGCCGACGTGTCGCCCCGCTTCAACGCCCGGAAGATGGCCCGCCGAGCCGGCAAGGCATAGTAGCCGCCCTCCGGGATGGTCTTGGCACCCCACTCCAGCAGCTCGCCGCCTTCCAGGTACCGCCGGAACAACGCGTGGAGCTTCAGCTGCTGGAGCAGGACGTGGACGTCGAGGCCCGCATCCGGGGCGCCCAGGCCGACTACCAGCCCCAACGCCACGACGGTGGGCTGCAACGGATACATGAAGCTGCCCCCGAACGCGTCGTTGGGGAGCGGCCAGCCCATGGTGTGTATCACGCGGTCGAGCGGCCGCTTGGTTTCCCACAGCTCCTTGACGCCCAGCGCGAACACCTGCGGATTCTGGGAAGGAATCTCTTGCCACTCGAGGTAGGCCTGCGTGAGAAGGCCACGGGTTCCCTCCCCCAACGCCGTCACCTTGGCCGTAACATCGGTGGCGGGCTGGTGGCTGCTGGTGGGCTTCCCCCCGCGGTCGAGACCCGACGGCGTGGTGCGGGCGCCGATCACGCGCCGGCCGTCCACGAGCAGTGCGCCCGCCGGGTACCCGGCGAACAGGTTCACGCCGAGCTGCTCGGCCTTCTCGCCCAACCAGCGCACCATCTCGCAGAGCGAAGCCACGTAGAAGCCGTGGTTCTTCATCGTGGGCGGCGTGGGGAGCCGCACCTGCCCCTGCTCACTCAGGAGATAGACCGCCTCGCCTTGGACGGGCGAGCCGAAGGGGAAGTCCGAGTCTTTGAGCTCCGGAAACAACTCGCGGAACGCCCGCGGGTTGACCACGGCGCCGGAAAGACAATGATCGCCCAGCCGTTCGCCCTTCTCCAGCACGCCGATCTGAATGTCCCCCAGTCCGCCGCCCTGCTGCTGGTCGCGCTGGACCAGCCGCGCGAGCTCGATGGCGCCCGAGAGGCTCGCCGGGCCGCCGCCCACGAAGAGCACATCCAGCTCGATCGCCTCGGGGCCGGGTGGCTCCTGTACGATCAGCTGGTGTAGCGGCAGCGCGGGTTGATAGTCGGCGGGAACCAGGCGCGTCATGCTCAAGCGCCGGCGCGGACCTTCTTGATCTCTTCCGTCAGCCGAGGAACGATCTCGAACAGGTCGCCCACGATCCCGTAGTCGGCGACCTTGAAGATGGGCGCGTCCTTGTCCTTGTTGATCGCGACGATGACCTTGGCCGTGCGCATCCCCGCCAGGTGCTGAATCGCCCCCGAGATGCCGATGGCGAAGTAGAGGCTGGGGCTCACCGTCTTGCCGGTCTGTCCCACCTGATCGCCGTGGACCCGCCACCCGGCGTCCACCACGGCCCGTGAGGCCCCGACCGCCGCCGGCCCCAGGGCCTGCGCCAGGTCCTCCAGCAGCTTGAAATTGGCCGGCTCCTTGAGACCGCGCCCGCCGCTCACCACGATGGAGGCCTCGGCCACGTCCAGCTTGGCCTCGGCGGGCGCCTTCATCGACGCGGTACGCGCCACCGGCCCTTCCGAGTCGAGCCCCAGCACGGCGTGCTGCAGCGTCGCGGTCCGTGACTGCTCCACCGGCGTCACGCTGTTCGGTCGGATCGAGATCACGCAGCGCGGTGCAACCACTTTCAGCCGGCATACGGCCTTTCCCGCGTATACCGGCCGAGAGACGACGATCCCGTCATCCGCCCCGACGTCCGTCACGTCGGCTGCCAGCGGACAGCCGAGTCGGGCCGCGAGCCGGGGCCCGAGATCCTTTCCTAACGCCGTGGCACTCAGGAGGACGATGCCGTAGTCCTTCGTCTTGGCTCGCTCGAGCACCGCGCGCACATAGAGATGCGGCTGGTACAGCCGGGCGTGATCGTCCGCGAGGATGACGACTTCGTCCGCGCCGAACCTGGTGGCGCCCGTGGCGTCGAGGGCCATCGGCCCGATAGCGATCGCGTCCACGCCGGTGCCCAGGCGGTCCGCCAGAGACCGGGCCGCCGTCACCACCTCGTACGAGACCTTCTTGAGGACGCCGTCGCGCTGCTCCAGGATCACCAGGACGCCCGCCATCAGAGCACCTTCGCTTCGGTGCGCAGGGCCCGGATCAGCGCGGGCACCGCGCCGGGGCCTTCCCCGAGGATTCGCCCCGGCTTGCGTTCCGGCGGCAGCGCCAACTCCAGCACTTCGAGGCCCCCGGCCTCCAGGGTCACGGGCTTCACTTCGAGCGGCTTCTTCTTGGCCGCCATGATGCCCTTGAGCGCCGGATAGCGCGGCTCGTTCAGGCCCTTGTCGGCGGTGAGCACCGCCGGCAGCGGGAACTCCACCACCTCTACGCCACCTTCCACCTCCCGCTCCGCGGTGGCCTTCCCGTCTCCCAGCTCCAGGCGCGCCGCCGCGCTCACACACGGGAGGCGCAGCAGCTCCGCCACCATGGGCCCGACGGCGTGGTGGTAATCGTCGATGGCGAGCTTGCCGAACAGGACCAGGTCGTAGCCGCCGTCCCTGAGCTCCGCGACCAAGGCGCGCGCGATCACCGACGGATCGAGGACCCGCGCATCGGCCTGGAGCAGCACGCCGCGATCGGCGCCCATCGCCAACGCGGTGCGAATCGTCTCCTGCGCGGCGTCCGGGCCCAGAGCGATCACGACGACCTCACCCGATCCGGCGGCTTCCTTCCGGCGCAAGGCCTCTTCCACCGCGTACTCGTCGTAGGGATTGAGCACGAACTTCACGCCGCTCTCGTCGATGGAGCGGCCATCGGCGGCGATCTTGATGCGGGTTTCGGTGTCCGGAACCCGCTTGATGCACACCGCGATCTTCACGGTGCCGGGGGCGGCGGCTCGGGGTTCACGTCGGAGAACCCGATGACCTTGTGGGTGCCATCACAGAAGGGCTTGGTCTTCGAATGACCGCAGCGGCAGAGCGTGAACACCTCGCCCGGCAGGGGGATCTCGTTCCCCTGGTGGTCCTGGAGCACGATCGGCCCGTGCACCCGATACGGCCCGTTGTTGCGGACGATGATGATCGCCATGGAGGTAACCCTTCAGCGCGCTCGACCCGCCGGGAGTCTAGACGTGGCGCCCCAGGATGGCAACCATCCTCGGCTCTTGACGGCACCTCACGAATGCGTCAGTTAGCGCATGCCCATGATGGCCCCGACCCGACCCTCGCCGCGAGCACCTGCGTGATCGCCGCCCTCGCACTGGTCACGTTGCTGCAGGGAGACACGAGCCGCCCCGTCGTCCGCGCCGTCCGCGTCGCGAGCGGGACCATCATGCTGGACGGTCATCTGACGGAAGCAGTGTGGAGCCTCGCTCCTCCGGCGAGCGGACTCCGCCAGCGGGAGCCGAACGAAGGCGCGCCGGCAAACGACTCCACCGAAGTGCGGGTCCTGTACGACGACGCCGTGCTGTACGTGGGCATCGTCGCCCGCACCCGGGCCGGCGGGAGCATCGTCGCCCGCGTCCTGCAACGTGACCGGTTGTTGGCGCCGGATTTCTTTGGCCGGCCCCAGTTCGGGTCTGACGACGCCGTGGCCATCGTGCTGGACGCGTTCCACGACCACCGCAACGCCGCGATCTTCGCCACCAACCCCAACGGCGCCGAGTTCGACGCGCTGCTTACGGACGAAGGCCGCGAGTTCAACGTGGACTGGCGGGCCGTCTGGAGCGTGGGCGCGGCGCGACTCGACGACCGCTGGTCCGCCGAGTTCGCGATCCCCTTCCGTACCCTGCGCTACCCCGCCGGGACGGGCGAGCAGACGTGGGGCTTCAACCTGGCCCGCATGGCGCGGTCCCACAACGAGGAGTCGCTGTGGACCGCCTGGTCCCGGGACAACGAGGGCCTGCATCGCGTCAGCCGGGCCGGGCACCTCGTGGGGCTGTCGGCGCTGCCGCGCTCCGGCCTGGCGCCCGAAACCAAGCCCTACCTGCTCGCGGAGGACGAGACCGGGACTCGGGACACTCGTCTCAAGGCGGGCATCGACGTCAAGTACCAAGTGCGGGCCGGCCTCACGCTGGACGCCACGGCCAACACCGACTTCGCGCAGGTGGAGGTGGACTCGGAGCAGGTCAACCTCACGCGGTTCGACCTGTTCTTTCCCGAGAAGCGGGATTTCTTCCTGGAAAACGCCGGCATCTTCGAGTTCGGCATGCGGGCGGCCCTCGAGCCGCCCCCGTTCTTACTGTTCTTCTCGCGGCGGGTCGGGATCTCGGACTCTGGGGCCGTACCCATCCTCGGGGGCGCGCGGCTCACCGGCCGCGTGGGCGGACAGACCCTCGGCTTGCTCAACGTCGTCACCGACGAGGTCATCGACCAGCGGCGCTCGAACTACGCCGTCGCACGGGTCAAACGGGACATCGGTGCCAGCTCCTACCTGGGCGCCATGCTCACGGACTTACGACGCGCTGGCGGCTACTGGAACACCGCCGGCGGCATAGACGCGTCACTCTGGCCCACTGGGCAACTCAATGTGCAAGGGTTCTACGCCCGGACGGCCACCGCCGGAGCCGGCGGCGAAGGCGCCGCCTATCGGATCGCCGCAGACTACCAAGCGGATCGGATCGGTGTCACGGCGTACACCATTGGCGTGGCTCCGGACGCCATTGCCGACCTCGGCTTCATCACCCGCGAGGACATGCGGCG
>JACPAP010000035.1 GCA_016180765.1 Gemmatimonadota bacterium | reverse complement strand
CTCCCGCCGGCGTGGACGTCATCGTGGAGGTGGAGACCCCGGAGCAGATGGATCAGGCGCTCGCCGCCGGCGTCCGCCGGATCCTGGTGGACAACCAGCTGCCCGAGCGGATCGCCCAGTGGGTGAAGCGCGCCGGGCCGGAGGTGGCGATCGAAGCGTCCGGCGGCATCACGCTCGACATGGTGCGGGCTTATGCCGACGCTGGCGCGAAGTACGTCTCCATGGGGGCGCTCACCCATTCCGTGAAGGCGGCAGGGATTCGCTTGGAAGTGCTCCACCCTTCATGAATAGGCCCTTCGCCATCGGCCTCCGGAGCCTGATGTGACCGCGGTCACCGCTCCAGACCCCGCCAGCCCCCCAATCCTGTAGGGTAGCCACTACCGCGGAAGGCCCTGGCCCGTTACTGTGGCGGGACGTTATCCCGGTACCCACCCCAGGAGAGGAAGACTATGTCACGCGTTCGTGTGCTGTCCGGCCTGTCCGTCGCCCTGGCCCTCGGCCTGGCGGCGTGCGGGGGCGATTTCACCTCCAGCGGCGATTCGCTGACCGAGAGCGAAGCGGCCGAACTCGCCGAAGAGCTTGCCGAAGGAGGGTTCGTCGGCTTCGGCGGCCAGGCAGCGGCGCCGATGGGCGCGCCCGGCGAGGCGGCGGCGCGTGTTACCATTATCCTGAGTGACACCTACCCGTGCGATGAGGGCGGCGGCACGGGCACGGTTGCCGTGGCGGGCTCGATGACGGCGGACATCAATGAGACCACCGGCACCGGCACCTTCGAGTTCAATTACACGATTGCTCCCCACGGCTGCCAGGTGACCACCTCGGGCGGCAAGGTCTTCACGCTCGACGGCGACCCGAATCTGGGAGTCGCGGGGAACTTCACCTGGAGCCAAACCAGCGCCGAGGGCACGCTCACCTACGACGGCCGGTTCAAATGGGAGGCTTCGGATGGGCGCGCCGGCGCGTGCGGCGTGGACCTGACCGCGAACTACGACTTCAACTTCAGCAGCACCGGCTCGAGCGGCTCGGCCACGGTGAGCGGCACGGTGTGCGGCGTGACGGTCAACCGGACGGTTTCCGTCGACGCCTAACCGGAGGTCCGGCAGAGGCGGCAGGATAGCACTGCCGCCTCTGCGGCCCCTCCGGCGCCCGCCGCTTCCTCAGGTCGGCGTCCGCTTCGCCAGCCACACCCCCGCGGCCCCAAACACGATGTTCGCCGTCCACGCCGCCAGCGTGGGCGGCAACAATCCCCCGGCTCCCACCGCCTTGGACAACTGCACCAGCGTCAGAAACATCACCGTGGTGGCCAGGCTCACGCCGATCCCGAACGCCCCACCGGCGCGCGGGGCGGTGACGGCGAGGGGGGCCCCGAAGACCGCGATGATGATACAGGTGAACGGGATCGCCAGCTTGAGCGCCAGGTCCACTCGGAGCTTCCGCCCGTCGCCGCCCGAGCGCTCCAGCCACTCGATGTAGCGCCGCAGCTCACCGTAGCGCATTTCCTCCGGATCTTTCGGTTCTGCGAGCAGGGCGGCCGGCGTCTCCACCAGGCTCCGCAGGCGCATCGAGTCGAACGAGAACGTGAGCGCCGCATCCGGTCCCGGCACGATGCGGAACCGACCCTGCTTGAGCGTCCAGCCTCGTGTGGTATCCGAATACCGGCCCCGGCTGGCCTGCACCACCAGCGTGGGATAGGCGGCGCTGGCGCCCTCCCGTTCCAGGATCGGGTCGTTCATGGTCCGTTGCTCGGCCTCCAGCGTCCGGATGGCGTACACCCAGCCCTGGTCCGCCCGGTACACGAAGTTGTAGCGGCTGTTGACCGATCGGATCTCGCGTTCGCCCAGCAGCTCGGCCTGGCGCCGCTTGACGATCGGTGCCAGCTCGCCCAACCCCAGCCCCGCGATGGCGGCCAGCACGGCGGCGATCAGCGCCGGCCCCGCCAGCCGGTGAAAGCTTTGCCCCGAGGCCTTTCCCGCCGCCAGCTCGAAATGCCGGTTCATGTTCCCCACGGTGAAGACGGTGGCGAACAGGACCGCGGCCGGCAGGATGAGAAACACCTTCTCCGGCAGCCCGTACACGTATCCCAGCGCGATGGCGCCCGGCTGGACGCCGCGGCTCAGGTAGTCGTCCAGCTTGTCGGTGAGCTCCAGAATGATGGCGACCAGGGGGAACCCCACGGCGCACAACCCGAAGATCTTGGCCCACTCGCGGAGGAAGTAGCGATCGAGCAAGCGCGCCGGGGTCACGCCGCCTCCGCCAGCTCCGGGTGTGGCGCCCGGCGGAGCCAGCGCGGGAGACGCTCCGGAAGCAGGATGGCGCTGGTGGCCCGGCGCAACCGCCACAGCCCGAAGAGTCCCACCACGGTGAACAGCAGATTCGGCGTCCACATCGCCCAGAACGCCGGGATGATCAACCGGTTGGCCAGCGTCTCCCCGGCGATCAGGCCCACGTAGTAGACCGTGTACACCACCAGGCTGGTACCGATCACGAACCCGACGCCGCCGGCGGCGAACTGGATCGCCGCCGGGACCCCGATCAGGACGAACACGATGCACGCGGCCGCGATAGCGTACTTCTTGTGCAGCTCCACCTGGTAGTTGGCCACGCGGACCTGGGCGCTGCGGGAGCGGTCCCGGTAACTCAGCACATCCGCCACGCGCGGGCGGTCCACCCGACCGGTGGTGAACGCGCGCCGGCCCGGCTCGTTGAAGCGGTTGAGGATCCCCGTGTCGGCGACACTGGGCGGCCGGCGCCGCTCCTGGGCCTTGAGCTCGGCCGGCAGCAGGAAGCCGGCGAAGGACTTAAGCGCCCGGCAGTAGGGGCTGAAGTCCTGGAGCGGCACCGCCGTGTCCGGCTGCACCGGGGCCAGCCCCACCAGCGCCCGGACGCCGTTGTCCCGCGCGGTCCGCGCGCGGCGCCCGGCGATCACCGCCTCGCGCCGGGCGCCGCGAATGATGTTCTCCATCTCGCAGACGCCCATCTCGCGGTCACCCTTGTAGGCGTCTTCCTGGGTCCGGGTGAACAAGTTGCCCACGCCCTGCACCCGGATCACGTTGCGCCGGAACTCCACTTGCTGAAAGGTCTTGGCGTCGGTCCGGCTGAGCTCGTGCATGGTGCCGTCGTACAGCGCGAGGTACAACACCTCCTGATTGGGCGAGAGTCCCATGTACCCGCTGTCCGCGTAGATGATGCGCTTGCGCTCCTGATCGGCGAGGTCGTAGATGGTGACGTCTCGCAGGGCGAACGTCGCCTGGTTGATCCGCGCCGCCCTTAAGAAAAACCGGTTGCGCTGGACCTCGTTGATCACCTGTTCTTTGAGGGAAAACGTCGGCTTGGTCCGGCTGATGTCCGTGAGCAGGGTTCGGAGCCTATGATTGGAGCGGGGCAGGACCTGATCGCTGAACAGGAACGCGGCCGTCGCGACCGCCGTGGCCGCCGCCAGCAACGGGACCATGAGCCGTCCCAGCGAAATGCCGCCCGCCCGGATCGCCACCAGCTCGCGGTCGGCGGTGAGGCGATTGACCGCGTACAGCACCGCCATCAGCACCGCCATGGACAACGTCGTGGTCACGATGAAGGGTATGGACAGCGCGAAGACTTCCACGATCACGCTCCCCGGCAGGCCTTTGCCCACCAGGTCGCCGAAGCGACGGGCGATCTGGTTCAGCAGCTGGAACGCCGTGAGCGCGGAGAGCGCGAAAACGAACGGAACCAGGTGCTGCTTGAGGAGGTACTTGCTCAGGATCCGCATGCGCCGACGTCACTCCCTGGTCCGCCATCGGCTGGGCCGGTCAGTATAGCATACCCCGGCGTGCGCTCGAAAGTGGCCCCGTGGGTCGTGGCGCTGCTCGCCGTGGCGCCGCTCGGCGGGCGGGTCCAGGCCCAACGCGCCGGCGCGTTGCCCGCCGCCGACAGCTCTCTGCTCGCCGGCACGCCCGAGGAAGCGGCGAGGCGCTGGGCGGATGAGACGCGCGCCGTCGTAGAGCAGCAACGGCGTTTGCGGTGGGCCCCGGAGCAAGGAGAAGGGGCCGAGCTCGGCATCTCGTTTAAGGGTCGCTTCGAGCTCAAACTCGACCGGCTCCAGAATCAGCGCTGTACCGCCGGCGACATCGGCAATCCGGTCTCAGGGTGCCAGCCGGGCTTCCCCACGCCCTTCGTGGATCAGCAGTTCAGCCTCAAGGCCGGCGGCGTGGTGAGCCAGCGTATCCATCTGGACCTGGATTACGACAGCGAGCGCGAGTTCAGCGCCAATAACGACATTCGGGTGTGGTACGAGGGACAGGAAGGCGAGGCGCTGCAACGCGTGGAAGTGGGCAATGTGACCCTCGACGCGCCGGGGTCGCGATTCATCACCGCCGCCATTCCGGCGAACTCCTTCGGCGTCCAGGCCAAAGCCCAGTTCGGCGCGCTGGAAGTGCGCTCGATCCTGGCGCAGCAACGCGGCTCCTCGCTCCGCACCCGGGTGTACACCGTGGGCGAGCGGGTGACCCAGCCGGTGGATTTCGAGCTCCGCGACCTGGATTTCGAGCCCGGCCGGTTCTTCTTCGTGGTCAACCCCAAAGACCTCCTCGGCTACCCGGATCTGGACGTCCTGAACCTCGCGGGAGCGGCGCTCTCACCGCTGCAACGCCCCGTGAGCGTCCGGGTGTACCGGCTGCGGGCGCTGGGCGGCGCGGCCGGCGCCAACCCCAACCTGGGCGGCATCAATGCGGTGGCGCTCCGGATCGATAGTCCCCAACGGGTGGGCCCCCTCCCGTGGGAGCTGCTGGTGGAGGGTCGCGACTATTACCTGGATCCCTCGGCCTTATGGCTCGCGCTCGCGGCGCGGGTGGGCACCGAAGACTTCCTCGCGGTCTCGTACCTCACCGCGTCGGGCGACACCGTGGGGACGTTTCCGGCCGTGGGCGGCGGTACCGACACGCTGGAGCTGATCTACGAGCCGCGGCTTGGGCCCGAAGTGCCCACGTTCCCCTACGAGATGCGGAACGCCTACCGGCTGGGCGGGCCCGACGTCACGCGCAGCTCGCTTCGCTTGGTCGTCTCCCTCAATCACTCCGAGCGCCCGCTGGGCGGCGGCGACACCTACCTGACCAGGCTGGGCCTCTCGCTCGCCGCCGATCCTGCGGGCCTGGACGAGTACAACCGGGTCTTCCCCCGCGAGCGCGATCCCAACGGCGGCGCCCCGGTGCGCGACCGGTTCGTGGTGTTTCCGCACCTCCAACCGTTCGCGGACTCCGCGCGTCTCGTCGCCGGAGAGACCAACGATTCCCTGTACCGCACGCCCGCCTACCTGCTCCAGTCGCAAGGCCCCGCGCCCCGATTCCGGCTGCGGGTGCAGTACGAGGCGACCGGACCGGGCGACCGATCGGGCCTGAACCTCGGCGCCATTCAGGTGCGCGAGGGGAGCGAGCGACTGTTCGTGGGAGATCGCCAACTCATTCGCGGCCGGGACTACGAGGTCTTCTACGACGTGGGGCAGGTGAGCTTCCTGAACCCCGACCAGCTGTTCACGGCCCCCGTGGTCCAGGTCCGGGCCCAGTTCGAGGAGAATCAGCTGTTCGACGTGGCCCCGAAGACGATCGTGGGTCTCTCCAGCACATACCGACTAGGTTCCCACGGGCGGGTGGATGCACTGGGCCTGTTCCAGCAGGAGCAGAGCGTGTTCACCCGCCCGCAGCTGGGGTTCGAGCCGCAGGCGCATTTCATCGGCGGCGTGAGCACCGAGCTGGCCTTCCAGCCCACCGGCATCACCCGCGCCCTTGACGCCCTCCCGCTGATCCAGACCACCGCGCCGTCCTCGTTCACCGTGAGTGGGGAGGTGGCCGTTTCCCGGCCCAACGCCAACCCGGCGGGCCAGGCGTACGTGGAGGAGTTCGAGGGAACGACCGGGAGCCGCGTGGTGTCGCTCAGCGAGCAGAGCTTTCAGCTGGGCAGCCGGCCGGCGTCGGGCCGAGGTTTGTCCGCCGCCTACCTCGCTTCGGACGGCGGCTTCGATCCTCGAGACGCAGCAGCCCTGGTCTGGCAGAACGGCGTCCAGATCGGCAACCAACCGGTGGAGTTCGAGCCGCGGGACATCGACTCCAGCATCGTCCTCACCGGCACGGCCCGGCAGATCGAGCGCGTGCTGTGGCTGTCGCTCAAGCCCGATACCGTGGGCGGCGCTCCGGCCCCCAGCACGGGAGCGCCCCGCTGGCTCCGGCCCCACACGCCGGGGCCCCGTTGGCGCTCGATCACCCAGGCGCTGGATCGCTCGGGGCTGGGCGTGGACCTTTCGACCGTCGAATACCTGGAGTTCTGGGTGCTGGAGGACGAGCGCCGAACCGCGGCCACCCGCGGCGCCACGCTGCTGCTGGATTTTGGCACCGTGTTCGAGGACGCCGTAGCCCCCGCCCCGGATTCCTTCCGCCTCCTGGGGAGCGACACCGTGTTCACCGGGCTTCAGTTCGTGGGCGCCGGCCGGCTGGACACCGAGAAAGACACCTTGGCCAACGTGTTCAACGCCGCGGTGCACGACATAGGCATCCTGGGCGATCTCCCGGACTCCGTGCTGGACGCGACCACCGGTTCGGTGGCCCGACGGCTGCCGTTGTGCCGAGGCACCCTCGCCACCGGCCTCCCCATCTTCCCGTTGGGCGACCTCGCGGCGCGCTGCACCCGCGGCAACGGGCTGCTGGACACCGAGGATCTGAACGGCGACAACCGGCTGGACGTCACGGTCGGCGGCCTCACCGAGGACCTGGTGCGCTACGTCTTTCCGCTGGGCAACGCTCAGTACTTCGTGCGGGACGGCGGCGGCACCGCGGACGCCACCGGGCGGCGGTTCACCTGGCGCTTGTACCGGATCTCGTTCCGCCAGGACTCCCTGTCAATTGGGAATCCGGACCTGCGGCACATCCGGGCCTTGCGGCTCACGGTGGTGGCTCCGGACCAAGGGCCCCCGGAAGACGAGCTGTTCTTGGCGCTGGGCCGCATGCGGTTGGTGGGCGCGCCCTGGCTCAAGCGCGCGGCCACGCCGCTGGCCGGCCTGGGCGGGCGGCTGGCCCAGCCGCACGGCGAGGTCATAGCGTCAGTGGTGAGCACCGACAACCAGGACCTGGGGTACAGCCCGCCGCCCGGGGTGCTGAACCAGGCCGAACGCCGGGGCGTGGCGTTTCTCTTCACGTCGCAGCAGATCAACGAGCACTCGCTGCGCCTGCTGGCGCGGGACCTCCGGCCCGGCGAGCGCGCGGAGGCGTTCACCCGGTTCGCCGCGGAAGGGGACCGCAACTTCCTCAAGTACCGGCAGCTTCGCGTGTGGGCGCAGGGCCGGGGTGCCGGCTGGGACCAGGGCGATCTCGAGTTCTTCGTCAAGGTCGGGACCGACGAAGACAACTTCTATCTCTACCGGACCCGGATGGTGGCGGGGACGTGGGAGCCGGAGATGGTGATCGACCTGCAGCGCTGGATCGCGCTCCGCGGGCAGATCGAGGCACGGTGGTTGGGCGGCGAGCCGCCCGGCGGGGCGGCGTCGTGCGGCGGGGATTCCACGGCGTTGGTCGCCTGCGAGGGGCCATATCTGGTGCAGGTGCGCCACCCCGGCATCGCGCCGCCCAACCTGGCACGGGTGTCGGAGGTGGCCGCGGGGATCTACCGGGCGTCGGCCAACGCGATCGTGGACCAGGCCGAGGTGTGGGTGGACGACATTCGCCTGGGCGACGTGGTCAACCACGCCGGGTTGGCCGCGGCGCTGGATCTGCATCTCACCGCAGCGGACCTGGCCGATGTCACTCTCGGGTTCACCCGGCGCGACGACCGCTTCCGCCAGCTCGCCGATGACCCCAGCTACGTCACGGACGTCGCCGCCCGGATAGGATCCACCCTGCGGCTCGACAAGTTCCTGCCGGCCGCGTGGGGCATGATGGTGCCGCTCAGCGTCGGGCATGAGCGCACCACGGCGGATCCCTTCTACCTGCGCCAGAGCGATATTCCGGCCACCGCGTTGAGCGATCTCCGGCGCGCGCGGAGCTCGGTAACCACGTTGCAGCTGGACCTCCGGCGCACCACCCGCGGCGGCGGACTGCTCCCGAGCCTGCTGCTCGATCCGTTGAGCGTCACGGGATTCCTCCAGAACGGCGACGCGCAGGCCGAGCTGTGGAGCACCACGACGCGCAACCGTCGCCTTCGGGCGGAGTATCACAGCCCCCCAAACAGTGTGCGCCCCGCCCAAATCCGGCTCGGCTCGACGCTGGTGGACGACGACACCCGCCGCTCCACCTTCCGCGTTCCCGTAGCGCTGGGGTCGGATTCGTTGGTACGCGCCCGGCCCAGCCTTCAGCATCGGTGGACCAACCTGGCCGGACTGGAGCTCAGGCCGTTCGAGACCCTGAGTCTCCGAGCCGATCTCACCAGCATGCGCGATCTCCAGGAGTATGGGGACACCACGGCCGTGGCCCGGTCATTGGGGACCCAGCGGAGTACCCTATTCGGTTGGGATGCCGGGTTCGAGCGCCAGCGCTCGCTTTCCACCGCGGCGACCGTGGCGCCCGTCCTCAGCAGCTGGCTCAAACCGCGGGTCGCGTGGGCCACCGGCTTCAGCTTGATTCGCGATCCCAACCAACGCGTTCCGGTGGTGGTGGGGACCGATTCAGTCGCGCCGCTGGCCAGCGCCAACTTCCGGCGCCGCCAGATCGGAGCCGGGCTGGATCTGGCGCGGCTGGTTAGTGCGACCGGGGGCGGCGCGCTCGGCGAGACGCTGCGGGCGTTGCTGCCGGCCGACGTGTCGCTGACGCGGGAGCGCCGGTCTACGTTCGACCGGCTGGCCGTGCCGCCCGGCCTGCGCTACCAGCTGGGGCTTGGAGATATCAGCGAGTTCCGCCAGCGGGATGGCGTGCTCGCCGCCACGGCAATGGAGACCCGGACCCTCACGGGGTCCGCCGGCGCGAGACTCCCGGCGGGGCTCACCGTGCGGGGGACCTATCGCGACACGGACGGGACCATCTGGGTGTTGCAGGGTAACGGGCAAGCGACCTTGGCGCAGCACACCCGGGAGTGGCCGTCCGGGTCACTCGCCTGGTCGGCGCGCCCCGGCGGAGTGTTGGGGCGGCTGGTCTCCAGCTTCAACGCCCAGGCCCAGTACCGCGTGAGCGAAACCACCGTGCGTCAGGGCATCACGGCGGGTTCTACCGGTGCGCCCCCTGGGGCCGTGACGGAGAGCCGCGTCCGGCGGTTCACGCCCTCCCTGACCATCGCCTGGTCGCCGGGCATCACCACCGGGGCCCAGTACGGAGACAGCCGGACCGAGCTCACCGCGGCCGGGACCACCACGCGCAACGATCGGGTGGACTGGGGCGGCAACGTGAGCTTCGCCTTCCGCGCGCCGCGATCGCTGGCCCGGCTGCCGAACCCGATCCGCACGGCGCTGTCCGGCTCGGCGTCCGACACGCGAGCCTGCCTGATTCGCGCCGGCCCCGGTTCCGCTTCGTCGGCCAGCGTCTCGGACGTCGCTGGCGCGGTCGGGAACGGGGCCGGCACCTCTGCGTGCACGCCGGTGGCGGACAGCCGCCGACGCCAGCTCGACGCGCGCATGGACACCGGGGTCTCCTCGGCGGTCGTGGGGGGGCTAAGCCTCAGCTACATTCTGACGGACCAGCGGCATCTGTCGAGCCGCTTCACTCAGTACGTTTTCACCGTCTTCGCGGAGATCAACTTCGTGACGGGCCGGGCTCCATGAAACGCCTAACGGGGATTTACCGCAGAGACCGCAGAGAGCGCAGAGAGCACGTTATGGGAACGCTTTTCACACGTATCACCTCTGCGTTCTCTCTGTTTCTCTCTGCGTCCTCTGCGGTAAATCACTCGATGTTGGTCCGACCGATGGTAGCTGGCCTGCTCATCGTGGTGGCTGGCTGTGGAGCCGCGGGGCTCCTTGCCCGGCGCGAGTTCGACGGCCAGCAAGCGATGCGGTACGTGGAGGCGCAGCTGGCCTTTGGGCCGCGCGTCCCCAACACCGATGGCCACCGGCGGGCGGGCGACTGGATCCACCGGCAGCTTGAGGCTCGGGCCGACTCGGTCGAGGTGCAGGGGTTCACCCACGTGACGGCGCAGGGCGACACGTTGCGCCTCAGGAACTTCCTTGGACGGTTCCGGCCCGAGCTTAAGGCGCGCGTGCTCTTCCTGGCGCACTGGGACACGAGGCCCAAGGCGGAGAAGAGCGCCAACCTGGCGGACCAGCAACGGCCCGTCCCCGGAGCCAACGACGGCGCCTCCGGGGTCGCGGTGCTGCTGGGCGTGGCCGACGCTCTGAAAAAGCAACCGCCCGCCAGTGTGGGCGTGGACCTGCTCTTCGTGGACGGCGAGGACTACGGCGACTTCAACGACGGTCGGGACGTGTTGCTGGGCTCGAAGCACTATGCGTCCGAGCTCACGGCGGCCGGCCGGCCGCTGTTTGCCGTGCTCTTCGACATGGTGGGCGACAAGGACCTGCGGATCGAGCAGGAGGGTCACTCCGCCGAGCGGGCCCCCGAGGTGGTGGAACGCGTCTGGGCCAAGGCCCGTGAATTGGGCTACCAACGCTATTTCGTCGCGACCGTGGGCATCCCCATCACCGACGACCACGTCCCGCTGCTCGACGCCTCCGTGCGCGCCATCGACGTGATCGACCTGGACTACCCCTGGCACCACACCACCGAGGACACGGCCGACAAGGTGACCGCCAGGAGCCTGCAGATCGTAGGCGATGTAGCGGTGGCGTTGGTGCGGTAACGACGGGGAAGGGGGAACGGGGAAGAGGGAATCATCCCCCGCCTTTTCTCGCAGCAATCCGCCCCCCGCCGCATTCGTTTGATGTCACGTCCCGGGTCCCCGGTGGGCATACTGCCGCCATGGCGACCCGTGATGATCGCCGGGCTGCCGTGATCCTGCTGGTACTGGCGGCCGCCGGGCTGGTGGTGCGTTTCTGGCAGCCGCCGGGAGCGGCTCCGGGGGCGGTTGCCTATCGGGGGACCGGGACTCGGCCCCCTTGGGATTCCGTGGAAGCCCGCGCCGCGCGCCTGGCCCGACCCCTCGCCCGGGGGGAACGCATCGATCTGGACCGGGCGAGCGCGGAGGAGCTGGCTCGCCTGCCGCGGATTGGACCGGCCCTGGCGGCGCGGATCGTCGCCTACCGCGAAGAGCACGGGCCGTTCGGCTCGCTCGAGGCGCTGGATCAGGTTCCCGGCATCGGCCCCACGCTGCTCGCCGCGGTCCGGCCCCACGCGGCGTTTTCCGCCGCAGGGCTCGTCGCGGCCGATCCCCGGGGTCGGCGTCCCCCGATCGAGGGCTCCCCGCTCATCGTCCACGCCGCCGATCCCTCCGCTGCCGCGTCTCCGGCCTCTGCGGCGGTGGGGGGAAGGGGGAGGGGCAAAGTGAGCTTGAACACAGCCAGTGAAGCCGAGCTGATCCAACTTCCTGGCATCGGGCCGGCCCTGGCGCGCGCCATTGTGGCGGATCGCGTCACGCGCGGCCCCTACCGGACGATCGAGGATCTCAAACGGGTGCGCGGGATCGGTGCCGCCACGCTCAAGGCGCTCGAGGGTCGTATCCTCGTGCCTTGACAGCACCTAGGTGGTCCGTAGTTTCTGGATGATCAACACCTTCTCCGTCCTAGGCAGGTATGGCCACAGCGGCGGCAGCACCGGAACGCCTCGGCGATTTGCTGGTTCGTGAGAACCTGATCACCCGCGAGCAGTTGCAGCAGGCGCTCCAGGAACAGAAGACCAGCGGCATGCGTCTGGGGTACACCCTGGTCAAGCTCGGCTTCGTGCAGGAAACCGAGATCAGCAAGATGTTGGCCCGGCAGTACCGCATGCCGGCCGTGGACCTGTCGCGGTTCGAAGTCGATCCCAAGATCGTGAAGCTGATTCCGGCCGAGGTGGCCGTGAAGCACACGGTGCTGCCGCTCAAGCGCGAGGGGCGGACGCTCACCGTGGCCATGGCGGACCCCACCAACGTGGCCGTCATCGACGACCTCAAGTTCATCACCCGCTTCGACATCTTCCCGGTGATCGCCGGGGAATACACCCTCCGCACCTCCATCGAGAGGCACTACGAGCAGACCGACGCGCAGCTCCAGACCCTGCTCAAGGATATTGAGGAGGGCGAGGACATCGAGGTGGTCGAGGAGCAGGAAGAAGACCAGGCCCCCATGCAGGTGGCCGACGACGCGCCGGTGGTGAAGCTGATCAACGGCATCCTCACTGACGCCGTGAAGCGGGGCGCCAGCGACATCCACATCGAGCCGTTCGAGCAGGAGATCCGGGTCCGGTATCGCATTGACGGCGCGCTCCAGGAGATCATGAAGCCGCCCATCAAGCTCAAGGCCGCGCTCACCAGCCGGGTCAAGATCATGGCGTCCCTGAACATCGCCGAGCGGCGGGTGCCGCAGGACGGCCGGATCAAGCTCAAGATGGGCAAGAAGGTCATCGATTTCCGGGTGTCGGTCCTGCCGGTGCTCTTCGGCGAGAAGATCGTGCTCCGGATTCTGGACAAGGGCAACCTGACCCTCGATCTCCAGAAATTCGGCTTCGAGCCCCAGGCCGAGAAGGATCTGATGCGGGCGATCCTGAACCCCTACGGCATGGTGCTGGTGACGGGGCCCACCGGTTCAGGGAAGACCACCACGCTCTACTCGGCGCTGTCGCGGGTGAACACCATCGAGGTCAACATCATGACCGCCGAGGACCCGGTGGAGTACAACATCCACGGGATCAATCAGGTCCTGGTGCGGCACGAGATCGGGATGACCTTCGCGGCCGCGCTCAAGGCGTTCCTGCGGCAAGACCCGAACATCATCATGGTGGGAGAGATCCGCGACATCGAGACCGGCGGCATCGCCATCAAGGCGGCGCTGACGGGGCACCTGGTGCTGTCCACGCTGCACACCAACGACGCGCCGTCCACCATCACCCGGATGATCGACATGGGGATCGAGCCGTTCAACGTGGCCAGTGCGGTGAACCTGATCGTGGCGCAGCGGCTGGTGCGGCGCATCTGCAAGGAATGCAAGCAGGAGTACGAGTACTCCGAGGACGAGCTGGCCGCGCTGGGGCTGGATGCCCAACAGGCGCAGGGCATCACCTTCTACAAAGGCTCGGGCTGTGATACCTGCAACGGCACCGGGTACAAGGGTCGGGCCGGGCTGTACGAGGTCATGGCGCTGTCGCCCGAGCTCCGGCGCATGATCCTGCACGGCGCCTCCACTGCCGAGGTCGGGGAGCAGGCGATCAAGGAGGGCATGCTGACGTTGCGC
>JACPAP010000034.1 GCA_016180765.1 Gemmatimonadota bacterium | reverse complement strand
ATTCGCTCCCGATGACACTAGGTGGTGCGGACGGCCATCACCCGCGAGATTCGAATCGCCGCCGGGAACCTCTGGCCCACCGGCGGTGTTAGTGGAAAAGGTCAGTTCGCCGCGGCCGGGCTCCCTCGTTCCGCTTCCGGCCCGCGTCCAGCGCCAGCCCCCAGGAGGTATCGGTGAGGTCACGCCGCCCAGCGTCCACCACGCCACCTATCGCGCGCGGCGAGCCCCCGCCCACCGGGCCGCTATCGACGGCGCAGCTGGACTTAGCCACCCTGGAGTTCGCCCGGGCCGTGGCCCGCGGGCTCAACGATACGCCGCGTTGGGTACCGTCCCGGTTCCTGTACGACGCGCGCGGCAGCTGGCTGTTCGAGCGGATCTGCCAGCTGCCCGAGTACTATCTCACCCGGACGGAGGCCGCCATCCTGGCCGCCCATGCAGCGGCCGTGGCCCAGACCACCGGCCCCGTGACCCTGATCGAGCTCGGCTCCGGCTCGTCCGCCAAGACGAGGCACTTGCTGGACGCCTACGCGGGCTCGGCGGAGACGGTGTAGTACGTCTCCGTGGACGTGAGCGACGCGGCACTCGCCGAAGCGGAGAAGCGGATCGCCGCCGAGCATCCCACGGTTCAGGTGAGGGGTGTCGTGGGCCGCTATGAGGACGCCTTCCGGCTCTTTCAGCACCACTCGCCCTGCATGGTCCTGTTCCTCGGCAGCACCGTGGGCAACCTCAACCATGCCGAATCGCTCGGTTTCTGGCAGCAAGTGGCCGACCACCTGACCCCGGCGGACTTCTTCCTGTTGGGAGTGGACTTGGTGAAGGACCGACGCGTGCTGGAAGCGGCCTACAACGATGCCGCCGGCGTCACCGCCGAGTTCACCAAGAACCTCTGGGTCCGGATGAACCGCGAACTCGACGCGGGTGTGGACGTGGAGACGCTGGAGCACGTGGCGCGCTACAACGCGGCGTGGCAGCGCATGGAGATCTTCACCCGGTTAGAGGCGCCGCAGACCGTGCACATCGCCCCGCTGGACCTGGACGTCGAACTGGGGCCGGGCGAAATGGTGATGACCGAGATCAGCCGCAAGTTCGTGATCGAGAACCTGACAAGGTATCTCGCGTGCTTCGGGCTCCACCTGCAGAGCGTCTATACGGACCCTCGCAAGTGGTTCGCCGTGCTGCTCCTCCAGAAAGGAGAGACCCCGTGACCAGTACCGCCACCCAATCGCCGGCGGGGCTCCAGGCCCACTATGGGGCCGTACGACGCGCCACGGAACAGCTGTGTGAGCCGCTGGCCATCGAAGACTACGTGGTGCAGTCCATGCCGGACGCCAGCCCGGCCAAGTGGCATCTGGCACACACAACCTGGTTTTTCGAGACCATGGTTCTCATGCCGACGCTGCCCGATTATCAGGCCTTCAGCGCCCAGTTCGCCTACTTGTTCAATTCATACTACAACACGTTGGGCCGTCAGTTCTCCCGGCCCCACCGCGGTCTGATCACGCGGCCTACGGTGGCGGAGGTACGCCAATATCGGGCCTACGTGGATCACCACATGTCCGCCCTGCTCGATCACGCGGAGCGACTGGGAACGCCCATTCCAGAGGACGTGGTGACCTTGGGCTTGCATCACGAACAGCAGCACCAGGAGTTGATTATCACCGACCTGAAGCATCTCCTGTCCTGCAATCCGTTGCGGCCGGTCTACCTCGACACGCCGTCGCGGGCGGCCCCAGAACTACCACCCCTCGAGTGGAGCGACTACCCGGAGGGACTGCGGGAGATCGGACACGAGGGTCCCGGATTCGCGTTCGATAACGAGACCCCGCGGCATCGCGTGTTCCTGCAGGCGTTCCGCCTCGGATCGCGCCTGGTGACCTGCGGCGAGTACCGGGCCTTCATGGAGGACCAAGGCTACCAGCGACCCGAGCTCTGGCTCTCCGACGGGTGGAAGGTGGTACAGGAGCGCGGCTGGCAGGCGCCGCTCTATTGGGAGCGCGAGGATGACGGCTGGCACGCCTTCACGCTGGGTGGCTACCGGCCAGTCGTCGCTGCCGAACCGGTGACGCACGTGAGCCTCTACGAGGCGGATGCGTACGCCCGTTGGGCCGGGGCGCGGCTTCCGACCGAGGCCGAGTGGGAGGTTGCCGCGGTGGAGGCGCCAGTCGAAGGCAACTTCGTCGAAGACGGCAACCTGCATCCCGTCGCCGTCGCCGCGGCCCCTCCGGCCACTCCGCTGCAGTTGTTTGGAGACGTCTGGGAGTGGACCCAGAGCCCCTACACGCCCTATCCCGGGTTCCGACCGGCCGAGGGCGCGCTAGGTGAGTACAACGCCAAGTTCATGGCCAATCAGTACGTGCTCCGCGGCGGCTCGTGCGCCACGCCACGCTCACACATCCGGGCCACGTACCGGAACTTCTTCCCGGCGGACGCCAGGTGGCAGTTCTCCGGGATCAGGCTGGCCCAGTAGCGGCGCGGCGACTACCGTAATGCCAGGCTGAAAGCCGCCCCACGCCCCCTCAGGTTGCGCTGACCAGCCGGTGCAGCCGCTCCACTAATTCCCTGGGGGGCCGCGGAGCGGTCTGTGGCTGGCGTGCCACCGCTTCGAGGAAGGCGAACTCGAATTGATATTGCGGGTAGCAGCGCGCGCACGCGGCGAGATGCTCGGCAATGTGCTCCATCTGCTCGGGCGGCAGCTCCCCGTCCAGGTAGTCCCACAGCTGCTCGATGACTTCGCGGCACGAGAGCATCAGGTGTTTTCCTCCCGCCGGGCCAACAGGCCCGCGTCCTCCGCGTAGGCCAACAGGTCTCCCTGCAACAGCCGCCGTCCACGAAACAGGCGGGACCGCACCGTGCCCACCGGCACGCCCAGCACCCGCGCGGCTTCCGCGTACGACTGATCTTCCATGTCCACCAACACCACCGCCGTGCGGAACTCTTCCGGGAGCTTCTCCAGGGCGAGCCGGATCGCGTCAGCCAACTCGGGCCGCTCGAACACGGCGCCCTCGGGATCCGTCCCCGCCATCCCGGCGTGAACGCCCGCCGCTGCCAGGGCCTCCAGCGCCGCGTCCTCGGTGGCGACTTCGCGCACCGAGTGCCTCGCTCCCTTGAGGAAGGCGTTGCGGCAGATGGTAAAGAGCCACGCGCGGCAGTTGGTCCCCGGCTGGTACTGGTCCCGGTGCGCGAGCGCACGCAGGTAGGTCTCCTGGACCAGGTCCTCCGCCTGTGACGGGTCCCGGGTCAGGTGTACCGCGAAGCGGTGCACCGCTTCGATGGCCGACAACAGCTCCTGCTCGAACGCGGCCCGAGGCGCGTCCGGGTTCTGCCTCATGGCTGCCCAACCAATCCGGGACGGTGCAGAAAAGTTCCCAGGCGCGCCACCCGAGCGCCCGAGGAAGAGGTAGTGTACCCCCCTTACTTGACGCTGTCCATCAACGCGAAGAATCCCTCGGTCATCGTCGGATGGATGTAGACCGCCCGGTAGAAGAGCTTCCAGGGCGCATCGGCCATCATAAGGGCCATGAGGGCTTGCACCAGCTCCCCGCCCCCGGCTCCGAGGATCGCGGCGCCGATGATCCGGTCCGTGGTCGCGTCCACCACCACTTTCATCAGCCCCGCCGTCTCATCCCGCTCGATGGCCCGGGCCACGTGGCTCATAGGAATGACGCCGACCTTGACCGGCCGCCCAATGGCGCGCGCTTCCTTCTCCGTGAGCCCCACCCGCCCCAGCTCGGGATCGGTGAACAGCGCGTAGGGGATAAGCCGTCCCTGGGTCGAGAGCTTGGACTCCTCAAATAGGTTGTGGAACACGATCTGGAAATCGTTGTAGCTGATGTGGGTGAAGGCGGGGCCGCCGGTCACGTCGCCCAGTCCATACACACCAGCGACGTTGGTCTCGAGGAACTCGTTCACCTTGATCCACCCACGGTTGGTTTCCACCCCTGCCGCATCCAGTCCCAGATCCTCCGTGTTCGGCTGGCGGCCCACGGCCAGGAGGATGTGGGACGCGTCGATGACGGGTCCCGGCCGCCCGCTGCGGAGCCTGGTGCTGGCGCGAACCCCTCCGCCGGCTTTGGCGACCTCGGTGACCTGCGCGGCTTTGAGAAAACCGATTCCCTCTGCCGCCAACGCCTGCTCGAGCGCCTCCGCCACGTCCGCATCCTCACGCGGCACGATCTGGTCGGCGAACTCGACCACGGTCACTCGGCTCCCGAAGCGGCGGAACATCTGCCCGAACTCCAGGCCGACGTAGCTGGCCCCCACGACCAACAAGTGGTTGGTGAGATAGGGGACCCGCTCGATACCGGCGATGGGCGGGATGAGCGGGCTGGTGCCCGTATTGATGTAGACGTGCTTGCCCGAGAGCGCTTGGCCATCTAGGTCCACAACGTGTGGACCGGTAAAGCGCGCCGCCCCACGGAATAACGTGATGGTGGGGCGCTTGGCGGCTTGGCGTTCCTGACCGGTCCGCCACTGTTGCACGATGGCGTTCTTCCGAGCGACAACCTTGGGGAGATCGATCGCGACCTCTCCCGCGCGCACCCCGAACTGCTGCGCACGCCGCGCGGAGTGGGCGACCTGGGCGCTGGCCAGCATAGTCTTCGTCGGCGTGCACCCGTAGTTGATGCAGGATCCGCCCAGGTGCTCCCGTTCAATGAGCGCGACGGTCCAGCCGCGGTCGGCGAGCCGATGTGCCAAAGGGTTCCCGGCCTGCCCGGACCCGATCACGATGGCGTCGAACTGCTTCACGTCTCACCTCCATGCGGCTTAGACGGTTTGGGCTACAAACAGCTGGGCGCAGCGTTTGGTTCCCAGACCCCCGGCCCAGCGGTCCGCCTTCCGAGAGGGAACCTTCGGGCCTGCCTAGGGATTCGTGGACAAGAACCCAACCAACTACACCGGGGACGGAGAACCAATCATGGCGAACCTGAACTTCGGCCGCAGCCTCCTGGCGGGCCTCGCGGGAACGGCGGTCATGACCATGCTGATGCTGGCCGCCCCGCTGATGGGGATGCCGAAGATGCCCATCGGCGAGATGCTGGGGAGCTTCCTGCACATCGGCGCCGTGGCCGGCTGGGGCGTGCACCTGCTCATTGGTCTCACGCTGGCTCTCATCTACGCCGTCGTCGTGGCGGCGTTCCTTCCCGGTGCGCCCGCGCTTCGCGGGGCGATCTACGGGTTCGTGGTGTTTCTTGTCGCACAGATCGTCGTCACCCCGATGATGGGAGGCAGCATCTTCTCCGGCGGAGACGCCCGCATGATCATGGGAAGCCTGGTGGGCCACTTGGTTTACGGCGGCCTGGTGGGGGTCATCTACGGCCCGGTGGTGAAGCGTTCCTCGAGCTCCACGCCGAGCCCATCGGCAATTCGGTTCACGAAAGCGTAGTACGCGGCCACGGCGCAGATGTCGTGGATGGCGCGATCGTCGAACCCAACGTGGCGGAGGCGGTTAATCGTCTCGGCCGTGATCGTGGGCGGCGCACCGGTGAGCTGGGCCGCATACTCGAGCATCGCCCGATCGGCCGGCGGGATGTCCGCCGTGCCGGGATCTTCGACCAGGGCAGTGATCAAGGCGTCGGTCTCTTCCACAGACCGGCCCTGGGCGTGCAACAGCTGACGGAGGCCCGCCCCGTGATGGACCACTCAGTAGTGACAGTGGTTCGCCGCCGATACGGCGACGGCGATCATCTCCCGCTGGATGCGGCTGAGCGGGCCTGGGCCCCTCATCAACTCGAGGTAGAGATCGTAGTGCTGCCGCATGGTTCGCGGGTGCACGCCGTGAATGCGGAGGATGTGGTCCCGGTCCGGAACCCGGTCGCCCTCCGGGATCTGGTCCTCCGGAACGTAGGAGATGAATGCCATCAGCGGGCGCTCTCGGCCCCGAACACGAATACCGTTCGGGAACGGTATTCGTGCCCGGGCCGCAAGATGGTGGAGGGAAACCGAGCTTGGTTCGGCGAGTCCGGGTAGTGTTGCGTCTCGAGGCAGAAGCCGTAACGACGGCGATAGACGCGGCCGCCCTTCCCCGTGATACTACCGTCCAGAAAATTGCCGGAATAGAACTGCAACCCGGGCTCGGTGGTGTAGATGTCGAGCGTGCGGCCGGTGGAAGGCTCGACCACCTGCGCCGCATGGCCGATGGCCGCGTCCTCCTGCCGCAACACGAAGTTGTGGTCGTACCCGCCGCCGAACCGTAGCTGTTGATGGTCTGCCTCGATCCTCGAGCCGACCGCCGTGCGCGTGCGGAAATCGAATGGCGTGCCCTCCACAGGCGCGATCACGCCGGTCGGAATGAGCGTCGAGTCCACCGGGGTGAAGGAGTCCGCGTTGATCAACAGCTCATGGCTCAGGATGTCCCGCCGCCCATCGCCCGACAGGTTGAAGTAGGTGTGCTGGGTCAGATTGACCGGCGTCGGTTGGTCGGTGGTAGCACGGTAATCCACGATCAGCTCGTCACGGTCGGTGAGCGTGTAGGTGACTCGCGCCGCAAGCGTCCCGGGATATCCTTCGTCGCCGTCCGGGCTCGTGTGGGTGAAAACGACACCCGCGCCGCTGTCGTGGTGGAACGGCTCGGCCCGCCACACGACTTTGTCGAACCCCTTGATGCCGCCGTGCAGGTGGTTGGGTCCGTTGTTCATCGCCAACCGATAGGTCTTGCCATCCAGCCTGAACCGCCCCTTCGCGATGCGGTTGCCGTACCGCCCCACGATCGCCCCGAAGTAGGGCGAATCACCCAGGTACCCTTCCAGGGACTCGTAGCCCAGCACGATGTCATCCATCTGCCCCGCCCGATCCGGTACCCGGAGCGAGACGATGATGGCGCCATACGTGATGGCGCGGAGCTCGGTGCCGCGGGCATTGGTGAGGGTGAACACCTCCACCGCGCTTCCGTCCGGCATGGTTCCGAATGGCGCTCGGTTGATGCTGGCCTCCCGATCTTGCGCGCATGCCCCCGCGACAGGCAGCCACGCGGCAAGCAATACGGTTCTCATGGAATCTGGTCCCACACGATCAACTCCGTTACTCCACTGACCGCCGGAAGGTCGTGCTCGAAGACCACGCGAAGCTTCTCGGTCTCCACCGGCTCGACCCGCACGGTGTTCACCGCCCACGTGGTGGGGGTTCGGGGAAGCTGGCTCTCGACCCGGACGTCCGCCCACCGGGTCCCGTCCCAGACTTGCACCGCAAACCGCCTGGGAGCACGGACCCTGACGTTGTCGCCCCACAGGTACAGCTCCACTTGCCGCACCGGGCGGCGCCGGCCGAAGTCCAGCTGAATCCAGTCCCGCCGATGGGGCGAGCCCAACGCGCTCCAGCGGTTACGCGAGTAATAGGTGAACGCGATCCGCAGGTCGTTCACCTCGGTGGCGCTGTCCCCCGGCGCGCTGAACGACGCCGAGGCCGCGGCGCCGTAGGCGATGTTGTGTGCCGGAGCCGTGGGCGGCGCCAGGGGCAACGGCACGCGGGCCCACGCCTCGATTTCCGTGAGCCCGCTCGACTTCCCCGGCCGGTGCGTCAAGACCACGCGCAGCTTGGATGTGGTGATGGGCCGGAACGCCACGAGGTTGGCCCGGCGTCCCCCGGGCTGTGCCGGGCTACGGCGTTGGTCCGGCACCTCCACCCAGGCGCCGTCCTTCCAAAGCTGGACCTCGTAGCGCGCCGGCGGTTTGACGTCCGTGCTGTCGTTCAGGAAGTACAGCTTCAACGTCTCGACCGGCCGCTCGACCCCGAAATCGAGCACCAGCCAATCCTGCTGGTTGCCCGACCCGGAAGCGGTCCAGCGATTAGGCGGCGACTGATGGTACCAGTAGTTCCCGTCAATCGCGTAGAACGCGGGATGCTCCGGCGCACTGTACGAGGCGGTCACCCAGGGGTACGCGCCGCGCCCATTGTTGACCGCCAGGTTCCGCATCCGTTGGGCCGGCTCCGGATGGCGGGCCCGGGGCATCTTCGCCTTCAGCCTCCCCAGAGCAGGAGCCATCGCTATCCGGCGGCCGTCCACGTGCAGCGACAGGCCAGCGCCTCGCTCGTATCGCGAGCCGTCTCGGTCCCAGATGACACTCACGCGACGCCCGCGGTAGAACACGTCCTCCAGAACGAAGTAGGGCCAGTCATCGGGCGCCAGGGGGTTCACCTCCAGCGTATCGTCGGACCGCGGGCGCAGCCCCACCAGGCCGGTGATGATCAGGTCCACGTAGCCCGAGTGGAAGTAATGCTCGCTGTGATAGAACGTGTTGTGTCCGTCCCACGAGCCGGTGAAGGGGTCGGCCGCCTCGGCGATGTAGGGCCGGCCCTCGCGCCGTTGGGTCCGGGTATAGGTCTGGAGCAATCGGAAATAATCCGCCTTGGTCACGTACGATTGCTGATAGTTGTTGAGCAGGTTGGCGAAGGCGACCAGTGTCTGGGTGGTGGCGTACGGCCACGAATTCCCGCTCCACACACAACACCGGGGCGAGACGTAGAACTGGGGATCGTTCCGCTCCACGGTGGTGGGACCAAACGGCGCCGAGAAGTACGCCGGGTCCATGAGAAACTTCCAGGCGGCTTCGTAGCCGGGGTCCGGCAGGTTGAATTGCCACGGGACGAAGCCGATCTCCTCCCGACCGCGCGGATTTCCTGCGTGCTTGCCGGTCTCGTAAGTGAGATCTTTGGCCTTGATCCCGCCCTGCTCGTCTTGCGCGAACTGGTGGAAAAAGAACTCCCGCTTGGGATCCCACAGCTCCGCCTGCACTCGCCGCTTCAACGTCGCAGCGCGCGCCCCGTAGCCCTCGGTCCTGGCCGAGTCCCCGAGGACCGCCGCCGCCCGGGAGATCGCCAGCGCGTCGGCGTACAGGTAGCTGTTGAGCGTGGGGCGGTAGCCTTCGGCGCCCGCGAACTCGTCCCCGGTCTGCCGGCTGTTGATGTTCGTCTCCATCCCGTCGTGCATCCCGTCCCACCGGAACATGCCGTGCGCCGGGTCCCAATGCTCCGCCAACCAGCCGGCGTACTGAGCCTTCATGTGCGGCAGCACAGTTCGGAGGAACGCCGTGTCGCCCAGGACCAAGTACGTGGCCCACATCGCGTCGCCGTACCAGTTGCTGTAGCTCCGCGGCTGGGCGCCGGGCGTCTCGAACCAGTAGCGGGCGAAATCCTCGATGATGCGGCGGTCCTTGAGCCAGCGCACCTCGTAGAACTGATGGCCCAGCGGGCAGCTGATGGCGCCGTACGCACCGGACCAGAACGGCCGGTCAATGAATTCGGTAAACGTGTATCCGGTCTCGGGGGAGCCGTAGGTCAGGTGCTTGGTGACCAGCTCCCAGCGGTAGTAATACGTGGCGTCAATGGCGCCATCGGGCGACTCGAAGAACGGGATGCGCTCCTGGTACCACGACCAGTCGCGATTATCCCACCAGCTCTGGCGCGCGAGGACGGCGCCTTTCTCGAGGATGGGGGGTGGGCCCTCACCACAGGTGGTCAGCGCCAAGGCAAGGAGCAGGGGGGTGGGAATGAGCGGACGCATGGGCTAGGGAGAAGAAACCGCGCACCGCCCAATCCCGCAACGCCTCGCCCACCCTTGCCCTGGCGGCGTATCCGGTCATCTTCGGGGCCGACGCCATGGAATGGTCCCCGCTCGATACCGCCGCCATCGTCGCCTATTTCCTCGGCATCGCGGTGATCGGCCTGGTCGCCGGCCGCCGGGAGCGGGTGGCGGCCGACTACTTCCTGGCGGGCCGAGCTCTGCCCTGGTGGCTCATCGGCGTGAGCCTGATCGCCAGCAACATCTCCACGGAGCATTTCGTGGGGATGGCGGGATCGGGCGTGGACTTTGGCCTCGCGATCGCCTCGTACGAATGGATGGCGGCCATCACGCTCGTCGTGGTGGCGCGGTGGTTCCTCCCGAAGCTGCTGGCACTCCGGATCACCACCATGCCGGAGTATCTGGAGCGCCGCTTCCTCCCGAAGCTGCTGGCACTCCGGATCACCACCATGCCGGAGTATCTGGAGCGCCGCTTCGATACCCGGGCCCGGAGCTGGCTCGCGGTGTACATGCTGTTGGCATATGTCTTCGTAGCCATGGCCACGGTGTTGTACTCGGGCGGCCTGGCGCTGAAGACCATCTTCGGGTGGCCGTTGGCCGGCGGGATCGCCCTGCTGGCCGCCTTCGCCGGCGGCTATACCGCGTACGGTGGACTCAAGGCCGTAGTGTGGACCGACCTGGTCCAAGGCATCCTGCTGCTCCTGGGCGGCGCGATTACCACCCTGCTGGGGCTTCGGGCGCTGGGCGGGTGGGACGTGCTCATGGCGCAGGCGGGGGACAAGTTCCACATGGTCTTGCCTCTGGATCACCCGGAGCTTCCCTGGTTCGCAGTCTTCTTCGGTGGCCTCTGGATCGCGAACCTGTTCTATTGGGGCTGCAACCAGTTCATCACCCAGCGCACCTTGGCGGCGCGCACCATCAACCAGGGACGCTACGGCGCCGTGTTCGCCGCCTACATCAAACTCACGATTCCATTCATCGTGGTGATTCCGGGGATCGTGGCGTCGGTACTCTATCGCGGCGAGTTGGCGCGCTCGGACATGGCCTACCCAATGTTGGTCGAGCGTCTGCTCCCCGCCGGCCTCACCGGGCTGGTGTTCGCCGCGCTGATCAGCGCGATCATGTCCAGCCTGGATTCCATGCTGAACTCGGCGGCCACCATCTTCACGGTAGACGTGTACGGCAGGCACCTGCGGCCCCAGAGCTCGGAACGCCGGCTGATCGCGGTGGGGCGCACCAGCACGGTCGTCTTGCTATTGGTCGCTGCGGCCTGGGCGCCGTTCCTGGGCCGCTTCGAGCGGGTGTTCAGCTACATCCAGGAGTTCTGGGGCTTGATCACGCCAGGGGTGGCCGTGGTCTTCCTGGGCGGGTTGTTCTGGCGGCGGGCGACTGCGCAGGCCGCTGTGTGGGTGCTGGCCGCCACGCTCCCCGTGACGATCGGCGTCAAGCTGGTTCTGCCGGACGCCGCGTTCCTGGACCAGATGTGGATCGCTGGCCTGGCTCTCACCGCCCTGCTGGTCTGGCGCTCGGTCTCCGCTCCCGCGCCTGCGGTGAGCACGCCACCCGCCCCGGCGGCCGATCCAATTCCCGTAGGTGCCACCATCGGTCAGCGGGACCTGCTGTTCGACATCCTTTGCCTGGGGGTGCTCGTGTGCACCGCCATGTTGTACATCGTGTTCTTCTAGCACCCCAAGGATTCCGTGGATCCCGGGCTTGCCGCACGCGCGCGTCGCCTCTTCGCCGAGCGGTTCGGTGCGCCCGAGCCCGCGGGCGTCGCGTTCGCCCCAGGCCGCGTGAATCTGATCGGGGAGCACACCGATTACAACGATGGCTTCGTGCTCCCCATGGGCATCGATCGCGGCGTGGTGGTCGCGTTCCGCCGCCGACCGGACCGCCGGATACGGGCGCACGCGGCGCTGTTGGGTGAGACGCGTGAGCTGGAGCTCGACGGCCTGGAGCCGCGGCGCGTGGCGGGATGGGCCGCCTACGTCGCGGGCGTCGCCTGGACCCTGGCCGGTGCCGGCCACCGGCTGCCCGGACTCGACGTCGCGATCGACGCGGACCTCCCCCTGGGGGCCGGCCTGGCGTCGTCGGCCGCGCTCGAACTGGCCGTCGCCCGCGGGTTCAGCGGGGCCGCGGACCTCGCGTGGGATCCACTGGTCATGGCCAGACTGTGCCACCGTGCCGAAAACGACTTCGTGGGGATGCCGTGCGGTTTGATGGATCAGCTCGCAGCAGCGATCTCTCGGGGCGATGGCGCCACGCTCCTCGACTGTCGGTCGCTCGAGACGCAACCGGTTCCGCTCCCCCGCGACGCTGCCCTCATCATCATGGATACGGGCGTGCGCCGAACCCTCACCGCGAGCCCCTACGCGGACCGCCTCGGGGCCTGCTCCGCCGCCGTCGCGGCACTTCGGACCCGGGCCCCGCAGGTTCGGGCGTTGCGGGACGCCAACGCCGGGATGCTGGAGGCACTCCGTGACCGGCTGGACCCGGTCGTGTATCGCCGGGCTCGGCACGTGATCGAGGAGAATGGGCGCCCGCCGGCGATGGCAGCGGCGCTGCGTGCCGGCGACCTGCGCGCCGCCGGTCGCCTCATGAACCAGTCGCACGCGAGCCTGCGCGATCTGTACCAGGTGTCCAGTCCCGAGCTCGATGCGCTGACCGACCGCGCGCGCTCTCACCCCGCGTGCTTCGGGGCGCGCATGACCGGCGCCGGGTTTGGCGGCTGCGCCATAGCGCTGGTCCGCCGCGGAGAAGTCGAGAGCTTCGAGGAAAGCGTGCGAGGCGCCGCCCGCGCGGTGTTCGTGACCGGCCCGGAAGGCGGAGCGCGTCTGGTGTAGCTTTGAGCCATCTGTCGCACAGACCGGAGGTGCGTCGTGCTACCACGTCTCGTCGTGCTCGCTGTGCTGTCTGCCGGATGCCTTCCGGCGCTGCGCGCTCAGTCCCGCTTCGCGACCCTCGCGGCCGAGATCGATCGGCGGGCGGCCGCCGCCCTGCCCAGGGTCGTGGCGTGGCGTCGAGATATCCACCAGCACCCGGAGCTGTCGTTCGCCGAGGTCCGGACGGCCAAGCTGGTGGCGGACCAGCTCACCGCGCTCGGCCTGGAGGTCCGGACCGGCGTAGCCCGGACCGGCGTGGTAGGCGTGCTGCGAGGCGCGCGCTCCGGCCCGGTCGTCGCGCTCCGCGCCGACATGGACGGCCTCCCGGTCACCGAGCTGGTGGACCTGCCGTTCAAGTCCACGGTCCGCACCCAATACAATGGGCAGGAGGTGGGCGTCATGCACGCCTGCGGCCACGACAACCACGTGGCCATCCTGCTCGGCACGGCCGAAGTGTTAGCGGGGATGCGAGAGCGCCTGCCCGGAACCGTCAAGTTCATCTTTCAGCCCGCCGAGGAGTCCGTGAGCGGCGCGCAGCTCATGATCACGGAAGGCGTGCTGGAGGATCCGGCACCCCAGGCGATCTTCGGGCTCCATGTCTGGCCTGCGCCACTCGGGACTATCAGCTATCGGGCCGGACCGTTCATGGCCGCGTCCGACGGCCTCAACATCGTGGTCCGAGGCCGGCAGACGCACGGTGCCCTGCCCTGGGGCGGTGTGGACCCCATCGTCGTGGCCTCACAGATCGTCCTGGCCCTCCAGACTATCCCGAGCCGCCAGCTGGACGTGACCAGGGCCCCCGCCATCGTCACCGTGGGCATGATCCGGGGCGGCACGCGGGGCAACATCATTCCGGACAGCGTGATCCTCGAGGGAACCGTCCGAACCTTCGACGAAGGGATGCGGGCGGACGTAAAACAGCGCATCCGCCGCACCGTGGAGCAGATCGCTCAGAGCGCGGGCGCTACCGCCGTGGTGGATTTCGGCACCGCCAACGCGCCCGTCACGATCAACGACTCCGCCCTCACCGAGCAGGTGCTCCCCACGCTTCGGCGGGTGGCCGGGCCCGACAAGGTCCTGCTGGCCGGGCTGTCTATGCCGTCCGAAGATTTCGCCTATTACCAGCAGCGCGTCCCGGGCGTGTTCTTCTTCCTCGGGGTGGCACCGGACGGCCAGGATCCCCGCACCGTGGCGCCGAACCACTCGCCCTACTTCTTCGCGGACGAGGGGGCTCTTCCGGTGGGCGTGCGGGCGCTCGCCAGCCTGGCGGTGGATTATCTTACCAGCGCCGTGCCGGGGCGATGAAGGTCAGCCGTTCCGCGCCTTCATCTCGTACAAGATGTGATCCGCCCGCCCCACCAGCTCCTCCACCGTGGTCCCGTCCCGGGGATACACCGCCAGGCCCACGCTCACCGTGACGCGCGGCTCCTCGAGGTCCAGCGCCAGGCGGTCGCGGATGCGGTCGGCAACCCGCCACGCCGCCGCTTCGTCCGCCTCGGGTAACACGACCGCAAATTCGTCGCCGCCGAAGCGCGCCGAGGTGTCCACTGCCCGGCTCGACTTGCGGATGGCCTCAGCCACGCGGCACAAGGCGCGGCTCCCCACCAGATGGCCGTGCCGGTCGTTTATCTGCTTCAGCTTGTCCAGGTCCAGGAATACGATGGCGAAGCCACGCTCGGTACGGTCCGAGCGGCGAATCTCTCCCTGGAGCGCGGTCATCAACTGCCGGTAGTTCGCCAGACCGGTGAGCGGGTCGCTCGCGGACAACTGTAACAGCCGAGCCTCGGCCGCGCGTCGTTCATCCACCAGCGCGCCGAACGCCAAGGTCGTCACCGAGGAGACGGCCAGGAACACCTGGAGCAGCAACAGGGACTCGTTGGGCGTGTCCCGCACGAACGGCCCCGTCTGATGCAGCGTCCCGTCGATCGCCATCCCCGCCAACAGCAGCAGCATCGCGGCCGCCTCGCGGGTGCCCAGCCGAAAGGCGGTCCACAGAAGGAGCGGCAAGAACACGAAGCCCAGCGGGTAGTTCGGCAGGCCCACCCCGAACGGCCCGCCGAACACGGTCTCGCTGGCGAGCAGCAGGAGGATCAGCAGTATCGCCGCTTCGATGGTCTGTTCCCGATGCCAGCGGATCCGCGGGTCGGCGATCCACATCAGCAACACGGGGGCCACCACCAGCGCGCCGGCCATGTCGCCCAGCCACCAGGTAAGCCACACACCCCCGAACTCCCGCCACGGCACGAACCCGCCGAGCGCGAGGCTGCCGACACCCAGGCTGGGGCTGATGACCGTGGCAAGCACGGCGGCGAGGAGCGCGAACGACAGCACCGTCGGCGCCCGTCTGAACGCCCGGGGGCCACCGGCCCACCGCTCCACCAGGGCCGCGCCCACCAACCCCTCCAGGGTGTTGCCGGTGGCGATCCCGAGGGTGGTGGCCACCGTCCCGGCGGTCGTGAGATTGACGAAGAATGCGCCGCCGAAGATGGCCGGCCACACCCGCCGGCCGTACGTCAGGAAGGCCGCGAGCGCGATGCCGGTCGGCGGCCACACGGCGGTGGCGCTGGGGTGGGCAAACGCCAGCTTGAGCCCGAACTTCCCGGCCAGAAAGTACAGGGCCCCCAGCCCCAGGTAGAGGGCAATGGCCTTAACCGTTCCGGGCACCGTCATACGTTATATCGTGCCGTGCCAATCCCTGCACGCTCGTCAGGGAACACTGACTAGACAGTAAGCCAAGTCACAAGTTGCAGAAAGCAAGGAGAAACCCCGAGTGAGGCACGCGCGCATCAACCTTTAGCTCGCCGAGTGGAGTAGCCGGCGCGTCTTCAGCACGTCGTCACGTTGCCACGGGCCGCCTGGCCATCGCGCCGTCCGGCGTGGTATAGTAGGCGCGCCCTCCCGCAGATAGACGTAGCCACGCTGCTCGGTCGATAGACGTTTGCCCTAGTGCTTGGGGCCTGGCCGTCGGCTCCGCGGCCCCGCAGTCCCCTTCCCAGCCCCGTTACGACATCCTCGTCCGCCATGGCCGCGTGCTCGACGGCAGCGGCAATCCGTTCTTGTACGCCGACCTCGGCATCCGGGGGGACACGATTGTCGCCGTGGGGAGGATCCGGTCGAGACGGCGATCTGGATGCAGCTGAACGGCTTGGACCAGCCCGCCGCGGTGCAGTGGCGCGCGTTCGCGGTCTCGCTGCTGGATCTCGAGGAGTTCATGCGGCAGGACTACACCGGCGTCTGCACCGACCGCCAGGGTGACTCGCCGGACTTCCGCCGGGATCGCTTCGTGCATCCCGGCACGTTCGGGACCTCAACGCGCCTGATCCGCACCTTCGCCCTGGAGAAAGGCGTGATCACGCTGCCGCACGCCAGCCGCTCGCTCACCGGGTTGCCGGCGCAGATCCTGGGGCTCACCGACCGCGGGCGCATCGCGGAAGGGATGCGGGCAGACATCGTGGTCTTCGACCCCGAGACGATCCGCGACAAGGCCACGTACTTCGAGCCCTTCGCGTACAGCGAGGGTATCACCCACGTGCTGGTGAACGGGCGGCTGGTAGTGGACGCGGGGAAGCCTATCGAGGCGAAGCCGGGGCGGGTGCTCTCGCGCCGGCGCGGGCGAGGGAGGCCGGAGGGCTAGGCCCCAACGAGGGCTCAGCGCGCCGGCGGTTCGAGGTATTGCTGGAGGCGCCGTTCCTCCGATTCGCGTCGGCGCCGGTGATCCTCCAGCACACGACCGAGATGCGCGATCGAGGAGAGCACGATCATGGTGGCCGCCCCGGCGACGGCCGTCCAGGCCAGCGGTCTGAGCCGGGCCAGACCGACTCCGGAACCAAGGACCACCAGTGCGCCAGCTACTACTTCTCCTACTGCCAGGCCTGGGCGCCCGAGCTGCCGGGTGCGCGCCTTGAGCTTCACCGCGCCCGAAGCGGCGCATAGCACACCGATCAGGAAAAGGAGGATCCCCACAGGTTGCCTCAACTCAGCTCTATTATCGCGCTTGTGAAGACTGTCAATACCCATTGCTGGCGGTTTCGGCCCTGGTCGGCGGGTTCGCGAGCGGCCTCGCCGCCCAGGAGCGGCACGAGATCTCCGGAACCCGCGTCGGGATCTACAACTTGGCGGGCCAGGTAACCCTCGAGCCGGGGCGGGGGTCGGCCGTCGTGGTCGAGATGACCCGCGGCGGTCGCGACGCACGCGAACTGATAGTCGAACGAGGTCCGATTCGCGACCGGGAGACGCTGCGCGTCATCTACCCAGCCGACGAGATCCGGTATCCAACCCTCGGATGGCGGAGCGACACCGAGCTTCCGGTTCGGGACGACGGGACGTTCGGGGACTCCGATGTCGGGCGGGAGGGGCGGTGGAGTGGCCGTCGCGTGCGGATCTGGGACCGCGGCGATTTCGAGGCGTTCGCAGACCTCAGGATCTCGGTCCGCTGCGAGCTGGCGTCCAACCCGACCAGCCTCGACGTGGATACCGGGTCGGGCAGCGTGACGCTGACCCTGCCCGCATCGTATGGCGCCACGGTCGAGATCGAGACCGGCTCCGGCGGGATCGACGTGGACTTTCCCGTGGAGGCTCGGCGCTTCGGGTCCGATCCCCTGACCGGGCGCATCGGCGACGGGCGCGGGACGCTGCGGGTGGACACCGGCTCGGGGAGCGTGCGGATTCTCAAGCGCGCGAGCTAGAGAGTGGCAGAAGCGGGAGAGGCGGCAGAGGGGCGGGGTGCGTCTCGTCGCGCGCTGCAGTTCCGCGCGCGCCGCAGACGAAGAGCGTTTCATGGCGCGCGCTCCACTGACGCGCGCTCCGAGACGCACCCCGCCCCTCTGCCGCCTCTGCTGCTTCTCCCCCTCCTGCCGCGCTCCTAGATTGGAGGCCATGCCCCTCCGATCCTTCTGGCTCTTCTGCCTGCTCATTACGCTGGCCGCGCCCGCTGCGGCCGGCGCCCAGGACCTGGGCGACCTGCGGGGCTGGGGATGGCGTCGCTATCCGCCCCGGTTCGCCAGCCCGGACCGCCGCGATCGCCGTTTCACGTTCAGCCGAGTGCTCTACCGCAGCGTGGTGCGTGAATGGCGGGGCCAGGGCTGGGCCACCGACTACCCCGACGCCGACATCAACTTCATGCGCCGCTTCTCCGAGCTCACCAAGGGGGCGGTCGCTTCGGATTCGAACGGCGACGTCGATCACGTCATCGTGACGCTCACGGATAATCGGGTCTTCGACTACCCGTTCATTTTCATGTCGGACGTGGGGACGCTGGGACTCAGCGACGACGAAGTCCAACGCCTGCGCGCCTACTTGCTCAAGGGCGGCTTCCTCTACGTGGACGACTTCTGGGGTGACCGGGCCTGGGCACAATGGGAGCGCGAGATCGGCAGGGTTCTGCCCCCCAACGAGTATCCCATCTTCGACCTGCCGCTGGATCATCCGCTGTTCCACACGCTGTATGACGTCAAAGAAGTGCCGCAGATCCCGTCCATTCAGTTCTGGCGCGCCAGCGGGGGCGGCACCTCGGAGCGGGGCTCGGAGTCAGCCATACCCCACCTACGGGGGATCGCGGACCCGTCCGGCCGCCTGATGGTGGTGATCACGCACAACACGGATATCGCCGACGGCTGGGAGCGTGAGGGCGAGGAGTACGAGTTCTTCTACCGGTTCTCGCCCGAGGCGTACGCCCTGGCGGTCAACATTGTGCTGTATGCCATGACTCATTGACGGTGAGACGTGAGATGTGAGACGTGAGAAGGTCGCGCAAGCCTTTTTACGTCTCACGTCTCACCTCTCACGCCACGGAGCGGGAGATGAACACAGCTCGGGCGATCTTGCTGGCCAACCACCTCGCCGCTACGCCGATCGTCGCGCAGTCGGCTCCGTGGCTTCAGACCCAGGCAGACGACTACACCCGTTACGAGCTGCAGGA
>JACPAP010000033.1 GCA_016180765.1 Gemmatimonadota bacterium | reverse complement strand
AATCGCCGGCCCTGACGCCCCGCGCTACCAGATCGTCCGTCACGCTCACGTACACGCCGGGCCGCTCGCCGCCGGTGAACATCACCCACACGCCGTTCGTCTTTTGCTCGGCGCGGAGCTGGTCCATCACCAGGCCGACCTGCTGGCGATCCGTCACGGGCGCGTCCCCCACCACCAACCAGGTTTCTCCAATGCGCTGCCCCTCCCCGGACCCCGGACCCCAGGCCCCGGACCCCGCCTTCAGCAACTGCTCGATCTGCTTCTCCAGCCGCTTCTTCTCCTCCAGCAGGCTTTCGATCCGCCGGGCCAGGTGCTCGGGGTTGGTGCGCAGCGTCTCGGCCGCTTCGGTCAGCCGGCGGTCCAGCTCCAGCACGGCGTGGTAGGCCCCCGGACCGGTGAACGCCTCGATGCGCCTGACACCGGCGGCCACGCCGGACTCCCCGTGGAAGTGGAACAGGCCGATCTGCCCGGTGGTGCGCACGTGGGTCCCGCCGCATAACTCCCTGGAGACCCCCGGCACGTCCACCACGCGCACTCGATCGCCGTATTTCTCTCCGAACAGCGCCATCGCCCCGGAGGCGATCGCCTCCTGATAGGGAAGCTCGTAGGTCTTGATTTCCAGGTTGGCCCAGATCGCCTGGTTCACGGCCGCCTCGATCCCGCTCAACTCCTCGTCGCCGACCGGCTGGTGGTGGGAGAAATCGAAGCGCAGCCGATCCGGCGCCACCACCGAACCCGCCTGCCGCACGTGGGTGCCCAGCACCCGGCGCAGCGCCGCGTGCACCAAGTGGGTCGCGGTGTGGTTCCGTTCGATGTTGTGCCGGCGCGGCTCGGCCACGATCGCCTCCACCGGCGTGGGCTCGAAGGGTCCCTCGTACGGCCCCACCACCACCTGCTTGCCGTCCTGCTTGAGCACCTCCTCCACCGACAGCTCCCACCCTCCGCCCTTCACCACCCCGGTATCGCTCACTTGCCCGCCCGACTCGGCGTAGAAGGGGTTCTCCCGGAGCACCAGCTCGAGGTAATCCTCCGTCTGCCGGAACGCGAGGATGTCGGTCTCGGCACGGGTGGTTTGGTAGCCAACGAAGTGCTGCCGGACGCGGGGTTTCACGCGGACGAACCCCCGTTTCACGGTTCCCGGTTCCCGGTTCCCGCGCGCGGCGGAGGCGGCAGCCGCGGCAGAAGCGGCAGTGGGCTTTCGAGCGCGGCGGGAGCGCTCTTGTTGGCCGGCCAACGCCCGCTCGAACCCCGCCGTATCGACCGTCCATCCGCGCTCCGCGGCGATGACCTGAGTTAGGTCTACGGGGAAACCATACGTATCGTAGAGCTTGAAGGTGTCCTCGCCGGATACCGTGCCGCGCGAGCCGGTCATGATCTGGTCCAGCCGCTCCAGGCCGCCCTCGATGGTCTCCAGGAAGCGCTCCTCTTCCGCGCGAGTCACCGCGGAGATGTGCTGCGCCTTCTCCTTGAGCTCGGGGTAGACCCCTCCCATGGTTTCCACTGCCACCTCGGCCAGATCCACCAGCGTGGGGTCTCTGCGGCCCAGCAGGAAGGCGTGGCGCACCGCGCGCCGCAGGATGCGGCGCAGCACGTAGCCCCGCCCGTCGTTCGAGGGATACACTCCGTCGGCCAGCAGGAACGCCACGGCTCGCGCGTGGTCCGCCAGCACTCGGACCCCGGCGCCCTGGGGCCCGCGATCATACGGCCGCCCGATCGCCTGCGCCGCCCGGCGGATGAGAGGGGTGAAGAGATCGGTGTCGAAGTTGGACTCCACCCCCTGCATCACGGCGGCGATCCGTTCCAGGCCGGCCCCGGTGTCGACCGAGGGCGCCGGGAGCGGCGTGCGAGATCCGTCCGGCCCCTGGTCGAACTGCATGAAGACGAGATTCCAGATCTCGAGCAACTGGCCGGCTTCGTTCAGCTCGACGAACTGTTCGAGGGTCGGAGCCTCCCGTTTCCCGTTTCCCGTTTGCCGTTTCCCGCGGAGATCCACGTAGATCTCCGAGCAGGGGCCACAAGGTCCCGTGTCGCCCATCTGCCAGAAATTGTCCTGGTCGCCCAGGCCGTAGATCCGCTGGTCCGCGATCCCGGTGACCTCGCGCCACAGCCGCCGGGCCTCGTCGTCCTGGTGGTGCACGCTGACATAGATCCGGTCCGGGTGGATCTTCAGGTAGCGCTCGCCGGTGACCCACTCCCAGCCGAAGGCGATGGCGTCCCGCTTGAAGTAGTCGCCGAAGGAGAAGTTGCCCAGCATCTCGAAGAAGGTGTGATGCCGGGCGGTGTGGCCCACCTGTTCCAGGTCGTTGTGCTTGCCGCCTGCCCGCACGCACTTCTGCACCGTGACGGCACGCCGGGACGACCGGTGCTCCAGCCCCTGAAACACCCGCTTGAACTGCACCATCCCGGCGTTGGTGAACAGCAGGGTGGGATCGTCCGCCCCCGGGCGTGGAAAAAGTCTACGAAGGACTGGCGGCTGTCGGCCGAGCGCATGAGGGAAAGTACACGGGAAAAGGCAAACGGGAAAAGGGAAAGGGTCTGTGGGCGGGCTAGGTTTCCCCTTTCCCCTTTCCGGTTTCCCGATCCACGGCCACCGAGTTGAGCACCTCCGTCACCATCTCTTGCACGTCCCTGCCCCGGAACCCCCGGCGCGCCAGGTACGCCAGCAGGCGACGGCGCCGCTGCCGGGGCGGAACGTCGCGGAGTTGGCCCATGCGCCTCGCCGCCAGCGCGCGAGCCTGGGCCGGGGCATCCACGCCGTCCGCGTCCAGCACCTCGGCGATGGCCCGCTCCGCCACCCGGCGATCTACCCCTTTGGCAAGCAGGTCATGCAACAGGCGGGCCGGCCCGTGTCCCCGCGGCGCCCGTACCCGCGCGAAGTGCCGCGCGTAGGCTGCGTCGTCCAGCACCCCCGCGGTCTCCAGCCGTCCGACCGCCGTCGCCGCGGCGCTGGGGTTGTGCCCCCGCTCCCGCAACCGGGCCAGCACCTCGTAGACCGACCGGGGGCGCATCGCCAACAGACGCGCGGCGACCTGGTAAGCAGACTCGACATCCGCCGCCCGCTTCAGCCGCTCCGCCAGCTCACTTGGAATCTCCAACCCTGGCACCAGCTCCAGCTGGTGCACCACTTCCAGTGGGAGGCTGGCATACCGCGCGCGATCGACCTCAACGACGAGGTAGCCCGGCTGGCGAGGGTCGGGGGTGAGGGCGGTGATCAGCATGACGGCGTCCAATGCGTGCGGTGAGAAGTGAGACGTGAGACGTGGTCCCCGCCGGCGGCCTTCTCAGGTCTCACATCTCACGTGTCACTGCCCGTGCCATCACTCCGTCGAGTCGTCGGGCGCAGATGCCGCAGGCGCGCGCATCCCCAGCTGCTCCTTGACTCTCGCTTCCACCTCGGCGCAAACCGCCGGGTTGTCCTTGAGATACAGCTTGGCGTTCTCGCGACCCTGGCCGATGCGCTCCTTGCCGTAGGAGTACCAGGCGCCGCTCTTCTCGATGATGCCCATCTCCGAAGCGAGATCCACCAGCAACCCCGTCTGGCTGATGCCTTCGTCGAACAGGATGTCAAACTCCGCCTGCTTGAACGGCGGCGCCACCTTGTTCTTGACCACCTTCACCCGCACCCGGCTCCCGATGATGGCCTCCCGGTCCTTGACCGGCCCGATGCGCCGCACATCCAGCCGGACCGACGCGTAGAACTTGAGCGCCCGCCCGCCGGTGGTGGTCTCCGGGTTGCCGAACATCACCCCGATCTTCTCGCGCAGCTGATTGATGAAGATCACCGACGTGCGCGACCGGTTGATGCTGCCGGCGAGCTTGCGCAGGGCTTGCGACATCAGCCGCGCCTGGAGCCCCATGTGCGCTTCGCCCATGTCGCCCTCGATTTCCGCCTTGGGCACCAGGGCGGCCACCGAATCGATCACGATCACGTCCACCGCGCCCGAGCGCACCAGGATCTCGGCGATCTCCAGGGCCTCCTCGCCGGTGTCCGGCTGCGAAACCAGCAGGTTCTCGATCTCCACGCCCAGCTTCTTGGCGTACTCCACGTCCAGCGCGTGCTCGGCGTCGATGTAGGCCGCGAACCCGCCCCGCCGCTGCGCGCTGGCCGCCACGTGCAGCGCCAAGGTGGTCTTGCCGCTCGACTCGGGGCCGTAGATCTCGGCGATCCGTCCGCGCGGGATCCCGCCCACGCCGATCGCCGCATCCAGGTTCACCGCGCCGGTGGGGATCGCTTCCACCCGAACCCACGAGTCCTGCCCCATCCGCATGATCGAGCCCTTGCCGAGGTTCTTCTCGATCTGCGCGATGGCGAGGCTCAGGGCCTTCCTCTTTTCCTCTGGGATCTCCGGCGCTTCCGGCGGCGACGTTCTTTCAGCGGGCATGGCTACCTCATTGGTTGGGGAAACGGGAAACGGGAAAGGGGAAGGTGAGACCTCGAAGCCAACCTTTCCCGTTTCCCCTTTCCCCTTTCCCTTGGTGTTTGTTGTTACCGAATATATCCCGAAGCTGCGCTCACCGCCATGCCGGCCGGAACGCGTCTTCCACGTGCTCGATCTGGGTGCGGCAAGGCGTTGCCGTGACCCCAATGACATCAAAGCGATACACATCTCGGGGCCGGCCAAACCGGTCCACCCAGGCACTGGCCACGCGGTGGATCTCGCGCTGCTTGCTCCACCCCACCGCCTCCAGCGGGCTCCCAAAGGTTTCCCCGCGGCGGGTCTTGACCTCCACGAACGCCACTACGGGCCCTCGCCGAGCCACGAGATCAATCTCCAGCCGCCCCATCCGGAACCGGTGGTCCAGAATCCGCCACCCGCGGGCCGTGAGGAACCGGATGGCCGCCCTCTCGCCCGCCAGGCCGCGGCGATGGCGGGGATCTTTCCAGGCGGCGGGGTTTGATTTGACTGGCACGGCGACAACCTAACCGCCGGCCGGCTCCGCGTGGTAACCGAATCAACGCGCCAGCGTACCCAAAAAAGACGGTCAGGGGGAACGGGGACGCCGGTGTCCCCGTTCCCCCTTCCCTGATCAGCTGCAGTACTCATCAAGCTGGCCCATCCCAATCAAGACCTCGCGAGGTCGCGACCCGTCCGGCGGCCCCAGAATGCCCGCTTCGTGCAGCTGGTCAATGATGCGCGCGGCGCGGCCGTAGCCGATCCGGAGCTTCCGTTGCAGCAGCGAGGTGGAGCCGAGCTGGTGCTGGATGCAGGTCTCCGCGGCTTCGCGGAACAGGGCGTCGCGCTGGCCCGGCGGGGTGGCCACGCCGCCCGCCTCCGCGGCGGCCTCCGCGGCCTCGATCTCGCGAACCACGGCCAGGATGTCCTCTTCTTCCTCCCGGAGCAGTCCCTGCGCCCGGCGCGCCGCGTCCCGGGCCGCCTGCCGCGCCTGGTACCACTCGGTGATGGCTTCGGTCTCCTCGGTGCCGATGAACGCGCCCTGCACCCGGATCGGCTCGCTCCGCCCGGGCGGGAGGAACAGCATGTCGCCGTTGCCGAGCAGCGCCTCGGCGCCGTTCTGGTCCAGCACGGTGCGGCTGTCCACCTTGGCGGCCACCCGGAACGCCACCCGGCTCGGGAAGTTGGCCTTGATGAGCCCGGTGATCACGTTCACGCTGGGACGCTGGGTGGCGAGGACCAGGTGGATGCCGGTGGCACGGGCCTTTTGCGCCAGGATGGCGAGCGGCTTCTCGACCTCGGCTTGCACCGTCATCATCAAGTCAGCCAGCTCGTCGACGATAATGACGACGTAGGGCAACGGGGACCGGGAATCGGGGACCGGGGTCCGGGGCGCGGGACCCGGGGTCCGGGAGGCGGAAGCCGAGACTGTTGAGCCCCCGGACCCCGGATCCCGGACCCCGAACCCCGGCTGTTGGACCCCGGACCCCGGACCCCGGTCTCCGACCCTTCGATTGTAGTCATGAATATTCCGCGCCCCGCTCGCGTGGAACAGTTCATAGCGATTCTCCATCTCGTGAATCGTCCACTTGAACACCTGCGCCGCCTCGCGATTATCGGTCACCACCGCGTGCCGGAGGTGCGGCAGCGCATTGTAGGCCGACAGCTCGACCATCTTGGGGTCGATCATCAGCATCCGGAGCTCGCGGGGCGTGTACCGGTACACCAGGCTGGTGATGATGGTGTTGATGCAGACCGACTTCCCCGAGCCGGTGGCACCGGCGATCAAGAAATGCGGCATCTTGGCCAGGTCGGCGATGATCGGCTTGCCCTCGAGGTCCCGGCCCAGGGCGATGGGCAGCGTGCCTCGGGTACGGTCCCACTCGCCGGTTTCGATCAGTTCGCGCAGGGTCACGATGCGGGCCGTGGGGTTGGGCACTTCGACCCCCACGGCCGCTTTCCCCGGGATCGGGGCCACGATGCGGATGGACTGGGCCCGCATCGCCAGCGCCAGATCGTCCGCCAGCGCCGCGATCCGTCCCACTTTCACGCCCGGCGCCGGCGCCACCTCGAACTGGGTCACCACGGGGCCCGTGGTGCGACCCACGATCTTCCCTTCCACGTGGAAGGTGGCGAGCGTGTCGATGAGCACCTGCCCCAGCCGGTCCAGCTCCTCCTCGCCAGCATCCGCCTGGGCGGGCGGCGGGGCGAGCAGATCGACCGGGGGCAGCTGGTCTACCTCCTCACCACCCTTTCCGTCCCCGGACCAGCGAGGGCGAGCACGGAGCAGCCCGGACCAGGGGGCGCCACGGGTGGGCGCTGGGGGCGCCGCTTCGGTGTCCTCTTCTTCTTCCTCCTCCAACACGGTGGGCGGCGCGAAGGGCACCGTCTTCCCGGGGCTCTCTGCGGCCCCTGCGGCCCCTGCGGCTGCTCCGGCCAGTTTTCTGAACGGATGCCAGTCCAAGGTCACGATGGTGAGCCCGGACAGCGCCAGCAGCAGCACGATCACCGCCCCGGCGGTCCCGATCACGGACGTGACACCCGCGGCCAGGAGCGCGGGTGCTACGCCCACGAGCCGGTGCGCCGCGGTCCATTGGGCGTAGTCCGGGGGAACGTCGGTGGCCAGACGAACCCCCAAGACGATCGCCAGGGCATACGGCACCAGGAGAATCAGCCCCCCGAACAGCACGGCGACGCGCCACAGCTCCGTGGCGCCCAGGCGCCCGAAGCCCGCGAGGCCCAGGGCGATGCCCAGAATGGGGATGACCGCCGCGCCGGCGCCGAGGTACTGCCACAGGAAGCGGCCCAGGGCCCGGCCGGCGGGCCCAGTGAGGTCGAGCGGGAGCAACGTGAGCCCCACGAAGACACCCACCAACAGGGCCACGATGGCGATCAGCTCCCGTCGGTGGCGTGGGCTCAACGGCATGCCCACCTCGAGTATCGAAGATCGAACCAGGAAGTAAGAAGTAAGGAGTTCACTTCGTCATTCGTCATTCCTGGTTCAAGGTTCGATATCTCAACCCGTCATTCATCATTCCCTGTTCTCCATTGGAGATTCACGCGGTCACCCGCCGGTCCGCATACACCGGCACCAGGTCGTGGGTATCCGCCTGCGCGGCAAAGGCTACGTCCTTGGCGAAGTTCCGCTCTCTCAAGAACCGGGCGTGGGCGCTCGCCGTCACGGCCTTCTTCCAGTCGTTGCCGTATTTCCGCACCAGCTCGCGGGCCGCTACACCCGCGTCGTTGAGCTCCAGGCTGCGGCGCAGCCTTCCCGGCACGATGGCCTCCACGAAGCGGCCGGCGGCGTAGGCGTCCTCCAGGGCGAACCCCTTGTCCCGCCCCGCACATAATATGGTCAATTCCCCGGCCGCCTCGAAGGCTCGCCGGGCCGCGTCCGCGGCGGCCCGGAAGTTCACGGCCGCCCCGATCAGGACCGGGCGGCCGTCGTCCGCGGCGAGAATCGCCGGGATGCCGTTGGTGGTGGTCATCACCAGCGTTTTTCCCGCCACCGCGTCGGGCGTCATCTCCAGCGGGGAGTTGCCCAGCGCGAATCCGGGAATCCGCTCGGAGCGCCGCTCGCCGGCCAGCAGCACGCTCCCGCGCTCGAGGTTCTGGGCCAGCTTGAGGGCGTCGTCCGCGCTGGCGGCGGGCAGGATGGCTTTGGCGCCATGGGCCAACGCCGCGATCATGCTGGTGGTGGCCCGCAGGATGTCGATCACCAGCACCGGCTTCCCGGCGATGCTGCCCGGGTTCACCGCCACGGGCGTGAAGCACACCGCGAGCTTCATTCGGCGGCGAACAGCTCCGGCGCCCGGGTCAGGAACTTGGTGTCCACCCGGCCGGCCTCGAAATCCGGGTGGTGGATCACGCGTCGCAGGAACGGGATGGTGGTGGTGACCCCTTCGACGATGAAGCTGTCCAGCGCCTGGCTCATGCGGGCCAGCGCTTCCCGCCGGGAATTGCCGTGGACGATGACCTTGGCGAGCAGCGAGTCGTAGTAGGGAGGGACGGTGTAGCCGGCGTAGATGTGGGTGTCCACCCGCACCCCGGGCCCACCGGGAGGATGGTAGGCGGTGATGGTGCCGGGACAGGGTTGGAACCCGCGGGCGGGGTCTTCCGCATTGACCCGGCATTCAATGGCATGCCCGCGCAGCCGGTTCCCGTGGAACGTGAAGCTGAGCCGCTCCCCGGCCGCCACCCGGATCTGTTCTTTCACCAGGTCGAAGTTGGTGACCATCTCCGTAACCGGATGCTCGACCTGGATCCGCGTGTTCATCTCCATGAAGTGGAAGCAGCCGTCCTGGTCCAGCAGGAATTCGATGGTGCCGGCGCCCACGTAACCGATGTGCGACGCCGCCCGCACGGCCGCCGCCCCCACGGCGTCCCGGTGCTGCTGGTCCAGCGCCGGACTGGGCGACTCCTCGATCAGCTTCTGGTGGCGGCGCTGCACCGAGCAGTCGCGCTCGCACAGGTGCATCACCCGGCCGTGCTGGTCGCCCATGATCTGGATCTCGATGTGGCGCGGGTGCTCGAGGTATTTCTCCAGGTAGACGTCCGCGTTGCCGAACGCGGCCAGCGCTTCGTTCCGCGCCAGCTGGAACGCCTGGGTGAAGCTGTCGCCGTCGGTGGCCACCCGCATCCCCTTGCCGCCCCCGCCCGCCACCGCCTTGATGATGATCGGGAAGCCGAGCCCTCTGGCGATCCCCACGGCCTCGTCCGGATCGCTCACCGGGCCGGGCGATCCGGGGACCACGGGGACGTCGAGCTCCTGGGCCAGCCGCCGCGCGGCCGCCTTGTCCCCCATCAACCGGATCTGCTCGGGGGTGGGACCGATGAACGTGATGTTGGAGTTGCGGCAGGCCTCGGCGAACTCGGCCGATTCGGCCAGGAAGCCGTAGCCCGGGTGGATCGCGTCGGCGCCGGTGATCTCGGCGGCGGCGATGAGGCCCGGGATCTTGAGGTAGGATAAGCGCGACGGGGGCGGGCCAATGCAGACGTCGTCGTCGGCGAACCGCACGTGGAGGCACTCGCGGTCCGCCTCGCTGTAGACCGCCACCGTCTCGATCCCCAGCTCCCGGCACGCCCGGATCACCCGCAGGGCGATCTCCCCGCGGTTGGCGATGAGGACCTTCTTGAACATCAGCGCGAACGAGGCGGCGGAGAGCGGGGTCCGGGGTCCGGGCTCCGGGGTCCGGAATGACTGGCGTGAAGCCCGGTTCCCGGGTCCCGGACCCCGGACCCCGACGCCCTCGCTCGTTGGTCTCTCACCGACCTCCCTGCCCCATCTGCTCGGCGAAGGTCCGATCCGACGTGCCTTCGATCCCGCTCAAGCGCAGCGCGAACTCGCTCGGGTTGGACGAGTAGAACAGCGCGCTCTCGTAGCTGATGGCGCCCGCCTGGTACCAGAGCATCAGCGACTGGTCGAAGGACTGCATCCCGTACTGGACCGTGCCCCCCTTGATCAGGTCCGGAATGTTGAGGGCCCTCTCCGCGTCCCGGATGTTGTCCCGCACCGTCGCGGTGTTGATCAGCACCTCGCACGCCGGGACCCGGGCCTTCCCGTCCTTGGTCGGCACCAGGCGCAAGGAGATGACCGCCTCCAGGGCCGTGGACAGAAGGTTCCGCACCGCGTCGTGCTCGTGCGGCGGGAAGAAGGAGATCACCCGGTTGATGGTCTGCGTGGCATCCGTGGTGTGGAGCGTGGAAAAGACCAGGTGCCCCGTGTCGGCCGCCTTCATGGCCGTGTCCAGCGTCACCTTGTCGCGGACCTCGCCGATCAGGATGACGTCGGGGTCCTGCCGCAGCACGTGCCGCAGCGCCGTCTCGAAGGACAGGGTATCGGTCCCCACCTCGCGCTGCGAGATGTTGGACGCGCCGTCGCGATGCAGGAACTCGATGGGGTCCTCGATGGTGATGATGTTGCAGGGCCGGTTCTGGTTGATGTGGTTGATCATGGCCGCCAGGGCGGTGGACTTGCCGGAGCCGGTGACCCCGGTCACCAGCACCAGCCCGCGCGGCTTGATCGCGATCTTCTCCAGCACTTTCGGCAGGCGGAGATCGTCGATCGTCTTGATCTCGTAGGGAATGGACCGGAACACGAACGCCAGCGTGCCGCGCTGCTGGAACACGTTGGTCCGGAACCGCCCCACACCGGGCACGCCGATGGCGAAGTCCGCCTCCTTGTGCTCGGCGAACTCCTTCACCTGCCGCGGCGTCATGATCTGCTCGGCCAGCGCCTTCAGCTCCTCCGGCTTGAGCGGCTGCTGCGCCAGCTGCAGCAGATCCCCCGACACGCGGATGGTTGGGGGCCGCCCCACCTTGAGGTGCAGGTCTGACCCGCCCTGCTTGACCATCTCGGTGATGGAGGTCTTGAAGTTGAATGGAGGCGCTTCAGCCATTGGGATCCACCCTGAACAGGACTTGACCAAATTCCACGGGTTGTGCGTCCTCGACGGCGATCTCCC
>JACPAP010000032.1 GCA_016180765.1 Gemmatimonadota bacterium | reverse complement strand
GGCTCGACGCGGAGGACGCCGTCCAGGAGGCCTTCGTCCGGGCCTACCGCGGGCTGGAGGGATGTCAGGCGCCCGAGCGGTTCGGCGCCTGGCTGTTCCGCTCGCGCACGTTCAGTGTGACCCCGCTGGGCCTGCTGGCGCGAGCAGCCGTGCTCGCCGCGATCGTGGCCGGCGCCACGCTCGCCGTGTCCAGGAGTCGCCCGGCCCCGGAGGTCGTCGCGGCCACGAACGCCGTCCCGTTCGTGCTGTACGCACCCGGCGCGCACTCGGTGGCGCTGGTTGGGGACTTCAACGGCTGGGACAAGGCGGCGACGCCGCTTCGGGCCACGGGTTCCGGGGGGGCGTGGGTGGTGACGGTACCGCTGCCTCCCGGCCGCTATCGCTACGCGTTTCTGATCGACGGTACGCGCTGGCTGGCCGACCCGGGCGCGCCGCGCGCGGCAGACGATGACTTCGGCACGCCGAACTCCGTGCTCACGGTGGGGACTTGATGATGAAGAACGTTGCGGTAGCACTCGCGCTAATGCTGCTGCCGCGGGCCGGGGCGGCCCAGGACCCGCGGCTCGGCCGCCTGGCGCCCGACGCCCGCGCGCTGGTTGCCCCGCTGGTTGACTCGGCGCATGCCGCCGGGCTGCCGACTGAGCCGTTGGTGAACCGCGCGCTCGAAGGGGCGAGCAAAGGCGCCGCGGCGCCACTCATCGTCGCAGCCGTGCGCCGGCTGGCCGCTGACCTGGGCCGCGCCCGTGACGCGCTTGGCCCCGCCGCGAGAACGGCGGAACTGGCGGCGGCGGCTGACGCGCTCCGCGCCGGTGCCTCACCGGCCGTGCTCCAGCGCCTGCGCGACGCGCTTGGGGTGAGGCGACTGGCCGTGCCGCTCGGCGTCACGGCGGATCTCACCGCCCGCGGCGTGCCCGCCGACACCGCCGCGACCCTGGTGATCACGCTGGCCCGATCGGTAGAAGACGCCCAGCTGCTGGCACTCCAGCGCGAGGTCGAGCGCGATATCGCCTTGGGTGCGCCCCCGCTCGCCGCGGCGGCGGGGCGGCTCGGCGCCGAGGACTTCGTGAACGTCGCCAGCCCCAGGACGGAACCGACCGGTACCGGGACTTCTGCCACGCCGGTTCGCCGGAAACCGTAGCTTGCGGTGCGCCCCAAGGCTGGCCCCGTTCCAACCCGGCCGGGGCCGGCGAGGGCGAAGCGCCAGCGGGGGCGGAACGGGGCTGGCGCTGGTCCTGGCGCTGGCCGCCGGGCCCGCCGCGGCGCAGGTTCGCGCCAGCCTCGACGCGGGCGTTTCGCACGTCGAATACGACCGCTTTCTCCCGTCGGCGGCGTTCTCCCTTTCCCCGGCTTTGCGGGTGGCCGGCGAGCGCCTGGGGTTCGCCGCCCGCGGCACCTGGCTCACGTTCGAAAGCGGAAACAGCAGCGTTCAAGGTCTCGTGGCGGGGTCGCTGTTCCTACCGGCCTCGCCCAGCACCGTCGCGGAGGTCAGCGCCGAGCTTGGCGGCAGCCGCTACGAAGGGTTCGCGCAGTTCTCACACCTCCTGGGCCGCGCGCGCCTGCTGTTCCAGGGAACGGCAGGTTCGAGCGGCTCCCTAGCGGCCACGGCAGGTGTTGCGGCGTTCGACTCGGTGCGTCATGCCGCGGTGACCGTCGCGGCAGCGCTCCGGCTCGACCGGCGGAACCTCACGCTCACGCTGACAGGCACCGGTACGGCGATCGGCGAGGTCGCCTATGCCGATCTCGAGGGCGGCATTCGCCACGCGCGGCCTGGTGGCATCGAGGCGGAGGCCGTGGTGAGCGCGCGGGCCGGCGACCCCGGCGGCGATCCGGGCCCTTATGTCGAAGCGACCTTGACCTTCCCCGTCACGTCGTATGCGGGCATCGTGCTCGGGGGCGGGCGCTACGCCGAGGACGCCGTGCGCGGCAACATCGCCGGCCGCTACGTGACGGCGGCGCTCCGAGTGACGGCACCGTTGCGCCGCCGATCCCCGATCCGGGTGGCGTTGCCCGATGACCGCTCCGACAGCGAGGCGACCGTGGCGGCGGCCCTGATCGAGCTGCGCCGCGGCCGCGGGAACGCGTGCACGCTGATATTTCGGGTCCTCCGTGCTGGCGCGGTAGAGATCATGGCGGATTTCACCGACTGGCTGCCGGCCGGACTGGAGCAAGTCGAGCCGGATCTCTGGAGGGTGACCCTGCCCATCGCCCCCGGGCGCCACCGCCTGAACCTGCGCGTGAACGGCGGCCCGTGGGGCGTTCCGGCGGGGACCACCTCAGTGGCCGACGATTTTCAGGGCCTCGTTGGGGCGGTCGTCGTGCCGTAAGGGCACGCCGAAGGGCGCTGAAATCACGCTGAACTTGCTGAACTTGACGCCGCCGCAGCAGCACCGTCATTTGTCGCGAGACGAACCGGCTAGTTCCTTCACCCTGAGACGTGGCGATACCCATGAAGCGCTTCGCTCTGCTCTTCCTCGCCCTGCCGGCGACGCTGACTGGCCAGCAACCCGATCTTTCCGCGGTCGCCGACACGGTGTTCGCGCGCTGGAACTCGACCCACACGCCGGGGTGCGCCCTGGGCGTGGCACGGGAAGGCAAGGTGTTGCTCACCCGCGGCTACGGCATGGCCGATCTCGAGACCGGCACGCCGATCACCGCCGAGACCATCTTCGAGTCCGGCTCCGTGGCCAAGCAGTTCACCGCCACCGCCATCATCCTGCTCGCGCTGGACGGCAAGCTGAGCCTGGACGACCCGGCCCGGAAGTACCTCCCCGAGCTTCCGGAATACGACCGGCCCATCACCATCCGGCACCTGCTCACCCACACCAGCGGTCTCCGCGAGTGGAGCTCGCTGGTGGCGGCCGCCGGCTGGCCCCGCGGCACGCGGGCCCAGACCCAGGCCGATCTGCTGGACATTGTGTTCCGGCAGAAGGCGTTGAACTACCCGGTGGGCGAGTACTACTCGTACACCAACTCCGGCTACGCCCTGGCCATGACCATCGTCGAGCGGGTAAGCGGCAAGTCGTTCCAGGAGTTCACCCGGGAGCGAATCTTCCGGCCGCTGGGCATGACGCACACCCAATGGCGTGACGACTTCACCCGTCTGGTTCCCGGGAGAGCGCAAGCGTACAGCCGCGAGGACGACGGCTGGCATCTCAACATGCCGTTCGAGAACGTGGTGGGCCCGGGCGGAATGCTCACCACCGTGGGCGATTGGCTGATCTGGAACGAGGCGCTCGCCACCCGCAAGCTGGGCGCCGCGGTAGTGGACTCGCTCACCCGCCGCATGCGGCTCAACAACGGCCGGGAGATCGAATACGCGCGGGGTCTCAGGGTAACCAGCTATCGTGGCGTTCCGGAGATCTCTCACAGCGGCTCCACGGCGGGGTACTCCACCTACCTCGCCCGCTATCCCGATCGCGGCAGTCTCTCGATCGCGGTGCTATGCAACTCCTCCAGCGGGGCTGCCGGCAGTTACACCGATCAGCTCGCCGACTGGCTGATCGGCGACTTCCCCCCACCCGCCGCGCTGGACACCACGCGGGCCGATTCGGCGACGTTCGCGACCTACCTGGGCATCTACCGCAACACCCGCACCCATGTGTCGCTCGAGGTGGCCCCCGGCGGGGCGGCGCGCTTCCGCGCCCTGCCCAACGGCTGGTTCTGGCTGGCTAACGGCACCCGGTGGCATTTCGAGGTGGGGCCTACGGCCAAGCCCACAGGGATTCGCATCGCGCAGCCGGATGGCGATACCGTTTCCTATACCTATGTGGCGGAGAGGTTCTGGACCCCCACGCCGGAGCAACTGCGGGCGTTCGAGGGCGCCTACCCGAGCGACGAGATCGGGGTCACATTCCAGGTGAAGCTAGCGGGCGATTCCCTCACGCTCTCTCCACGGGCCGGCTCCGTGCTGACGCTGCGCCCAACCTACCCGGACGGCTTCACCGCACGCGGCGGCGCGGTGTGGTTCACGCGGGATCGCGGCGGCCGCATCACCGCGATGCACCTGAGCGAGTCGCGGGTGTGGGACCTGGTTGTGCCGCGGGCGCGGCCGGGCGTGGGCGACGAGAGCACCGGTGAAGGCCGGGCTGCGTCTCAGAGCGCGCGTCAGTGAAGCGCGCGCCATGAAACCCTGCTCGTCTGCGGCGTGCGCGAACTGCAGCGCGCCACGAGACGCAGCCCGCGCCTTCACCGGTGCCGTCATCGCCGTCGGTCTCTCGGCGGTCGTCGCCTGCGCACGCTCTCCCTACCCGCCGCCGCCCGAGACCCGGCAGGCGACCGTGGTGGACACCCTCCACGGCGTCAGGTTCCGGGACCCCTACCGGTGGCTCGAAGATCAGCAGAGCGCGGAGGTACGGGGGTGGATCGCCGCGCAGAACAGGTACGCGGATTCCATCATTGGCGACACGCCGTCCCGGCGCCAGATCGCCTCCCGCCTGCGCGAGCTGATGGGAGCGCCCAACATCGGCCAGCCGCGAAAGGCGGGCAGCTGGGAGTACTTCACCCTGCGCCGCTCGGGCGAGGAAGTGGGGGCGATCTACCGACGTCGGGCCCCGGCGCGCCCGACCCCGATTGACCCCGAGGCAGAATACCAGAAGATCGTCGATCCCCTGGCCATCCGATCGGACGCCACCACGGGCGTTGGGATCGAGGGCTTCTCGCCGGACGGCAGGCTCATGCTCTACAGCGTGCGCGACGGCGGCCCCGACGAGATCTCGGTACGCGTGCGCGACGTCGCGAACGGCGCGGACCTGCCCGACAGCCTCCCCTGGGCGCTGTACGCCAGCATCAGCTTCGACCGGACCGGCGCCGGCTTCTACTACGTGCATCGCTCCCGCCAGATCGGCCCTCGGCTCAAGTACCACCAGCTCGGGACCGACCCGGCGAGGGACTCCGTGCTCTTCGGCGATGGGCTGGAGCCGACCTCGTTCCTCAATGTGAGCTTCCCGCAAGATGGGCGTTGGCGGCTCTACCACGTTGGCCACGGCTGGGCGCGGAACGACGTGTTGCTCCAGAACGTGTCGCGCGGCGGCGGCATGATCACCATCGCCAAGGACCTGCCCGCCCACTTCGCCCCCCAATTCATCGACGGCAAGGTGTGGATGCGCACCGATCTCGACGCACCCAAGGGGCGCATCGTCGTGGTCGATCCGCTGAAGCCGGCGCGCGAGCACTGGAGCGAGGTAATCCCCGAGGGCGAAGACGTGCTGGACGGCTTCTCGCAGATCGACGGCAAGCTGTACGTCACGTACCTGCACGACGTGAGCCACCGGATCCGGGTCTTCACCATGGATGGGAAGCCGGCGGGTGAGGTGCCGCTGCCGGACCACGCCGCGGCCACCATTCGGGGAAACGGCAAAGGCCGGGCACTGCTTACCACCACATCGCTGGCGCAGCCGTTGGTCACCTAACAGGTGAACCTCGCCACCGGCGAGCGGACCGTATGGGAATCCGCCGAGGTACCGTTCGACTCGGCGGGCATCGGGGTGCGGCAGGTCTGGTACACCTCCAAGGACGGGACGCGGGCGCCCATGTACCTGATGCACCGGCGCGGCCTGGCTCCCAACGGCGACACACCGACGCTGCTCCACGGCTATGGTGGATTCACGCTGAGTCTGATGCCGCGGTTCGACCCGCGGGCGGCCTGGTGGGTGGAGCGCGGCGGTCTCTACGCGCAAGCCACGCTCCGGGGCGGCAACGAATTCGGCGAGGCATGGCACCGGGACGGGATGCTGGGGAACAAGCAGCACGTGTTCGACGACTTCCTGGCCGCGGCGCAGTGGTTGGTGGACAGCGGGTACACCAGGCCCCAGCGCTTTGCCATTCGCGGCACCAGCAACGGCGGGTTGCTCATGGGAGCGGCAATCATCCAGCAGCCGGACCGGTTCCGGGCCGCGTACATCGGCTACCCCGACCTCGACATGGTGCGGTTCTATCAATTCCGGACCGCGAACAACCTGCCGGCGCTGCTGGAGTACGGCGACGCGTCGAACCCGGAGCAGTTCGAGGCCATCCGGAAGTTCTCGCCGTATCAGCACCTGCGCGACGGCACCAGCTACCCGGCGGTCATGTTCCGCACGGGCTACTGGGACACCCGGGTCCCGCCGTGGCAGGCGCGCAAGATGGCGGCGCGGCTCCAGGCGGCCACGCGCTCACGGCTCCCCGTGATTCTCTATCACGACCTGCGATCGGGGCATGCCGGTGGGCGGCCGTGGAGTCTTGAGCTGGAGATGGCCGCACGGGAGATGGAGTTCTTGCTGCGGATGGTGGGGGCGGCGGACTCAGCGAGCGCAAGGTAACGCCCAGGGCGCCGCACCGTTCTGGAAGGGCCTCGCCCGGGCGTCTAGGGCCGGCTGGACGCCCCACTGGACAGGGCCGCGTGGATGGCTTTCACCGTCACATCCACCCGGTACTGCATCAGCTTCTTCCCGACCTCAATAGTCTGCTCTTTCGGGGCGATACTCACGCCGTTGATGGTGGCCTTGCCCGCCTTCACGCGCTGGTCGTACCGGACCACCGTGGGATCCACCGTCATCATCAAGGCGGTAAGCTGATAGTCGTCGTGGATGCCGTCGTTCCCCTGCATGATGCCCAGCTCGCGCTCCAGGTACGCCCGGACGCCGGGATAGTCATAGAACTCGGGAATGAAGTGGGCAATGGGTTGGCCCCAGCGCCGGTTCTGCCGCTCGGCCACCGCCTTCATGCCGGTCTGATTCCCGCCACTGTCGCCGATGTAGATGATGTGCTTGAACCCGTGGGCCTTGAGGCTGCTGCCGATGTCGTCCAGCATCGCCTCGTAAGTCTCTTCCCGCAGGCTGATGGTCCCCGGGTAGCGCATGTGACCGGACGGTGGCTCGTGGTTGCCCTCCGGCACGAACTTGACGATGGGCGCGCAGAGCGCGTTGCCGAGTGCTCGCGCAATACCTTCGCAGGCTCCCTGAAGCACGTAGTTGTGCTTCCCCAGTGCGACATACGGGCCGTTTTGCTCGATCCCGCCCGTGGGGATGATCACGGTGGTCTTGCCGGCCGCCATCGCGTCTCGGATCTCCATCCAGGTCAGCTCTTCGAGCCACACCGAGTTCAGAGCGTCGATGGGGCGTGGCGCTTTCAGCTCTTCCTGGAGCCGGCGCTCCTGCTCGGCCTGCTGGCGCGCCCGCTCCTCCGGGGTCAGCGCGCGTTGCTGGGCCACGGTGGGGCCGGCGGATGCCAGCCCGACGACCAGCGCCAGGGTCAGGGGAACAGAACGTGTCCTTGTCATCGAGGGGCCTCCTCGGTCTTAGAGGTAGGCCGCGGCGTGGGAGATCGCAAGGCAGGGCGGGACCAGGGCTTTTCGCGGTGTTGCAACCCGCGCCGCCCGGAGGCATCGGGCGGCGGCTGCGCCGCCCCCCTTCCTACCACGGAGAGCACCGCGTCCACCAGGGCGACGCGCACCGCCGCGATCCCGGTGCGCTCGCGCGTGGGGTTCACCCGGTTCGACAGGAGCAGGATGAACAGGTTGCTCTCGGGGTCGATCCAGAGCGACGTGCCGGTGAAGCCGGTGTGTCCAAAGGCCGGTGACGACAGCAGGTGGCCACCGGAGTTCTTTCCGTCGGGCGTCTCCCATCCAAGCGCCCGCTGGGAGAGTGCCGGGTTCTGGACCCGCGTGAACGCGGCAATGGTTTGGGGTGCGACGATGGCCGCCCCGTCGAGCGCGCCGCCCCGCAGTAACATCCGCGCGAACCGCGTGAGATCCCGCGCGGTGCTGAAGAGGCCGGCGTGGGACGACACGCCGCCCAGGGCATACGCGTTCTCGTCGTGGACCTCGCCGCGCAGGTGCCGCTTGCGCCAGACGGTATCGACCTCGGTCGGGGCCACGCGCCCCCAAAGGGCCCGCGGGGGTCGAAACTGGGTGTCCCGCATCCCCAGGGGCGTAAGGATCCGCGTTTGGACATAGCGGTCGAACGGCTCCCCGCTCACCCGGACCACGATCTGGCCCAGCAGGATGGCGCCGAGGTCGCTGTACACCATGCGGGCGCCGGGCACGGTGTCCAGCGGAGTGGCGAACACCAGCGCCAGGACGCTGTCCGCGGTTGGCGCTTCCTGGTAGAACGGACGCCAGGCCGGGAGCCCGGAGGAGTGGGTGAGGAGGTGACGCAGGGTCACCCGCTCTTTACCGGCGCCGGTAAACTGCGGGAGGTATCTCGCGACCGGCGCGTCCAGCTCGATCAGGCCCCGCTCGGTGAGCTGCATGATGGCGGTCGTGAGGGCCACGACCTTGGTGAGGGAGGCCAGGTCCCAGAGCGTGCTGGCGTTCGGCGCGGGCGACGGACCCCAGTCCAAATGCCCCGCCGTGCGCTCCAGCAGCACGCCGTCCCGGGTGCCCACCACGGCGATGGCGCCCGGAAACACAGAGTCGCGCACCGCGGCGTCCAGGATGACGCCTACGGTGTCCCGCAGGTGCGCCAGGTCCAGGTTCTGCGCGGCCAGCGAATCCGCGAAGCCCAGCACCAGCAGCA
>JACPAP010000031.1 GCA_016180765.1 Gemmatimonadota bacterium | reverse complement strand
GGCGCGCCGGCCTGCCGCGCCGCCACGACCACCCACGCTACCACCGGGCGTGGTGCTGAGCGGGACGGTGTACGTGGTGTTGGGATTGACGGTCGAGAGCGTCGAGGAGATCTCGCCCGAGAACCGGCCCGGATTCCGGATCGCTCAGGTCCTCGACTCTGGGCGGCGCATCATTCTGGAGGAGTTTCCGGCCGATACGACCGTCGAGGGTGAAATCGGCGTCACCGGCTTGCCGGGCGACACGGTGGTGGGGCACGTGCGCATCGGCGGCGTTGACGTCACGCTGAAAGGCGTGATTCCCGAGACGCTGGCCGTCGAGCTACTTCAACGCCTGGTCCAGGTGCGTCCGCAGGACTAGGTGGCGGCGGGCAACGCGACGGGGCGACAGGATCAGAGACTCCAGCCCGCCCGGTACGCCGGCTTGATGTACTCCTCCGGCACCTGCACGTTGGTCACCACGCCGGTCTCCGGCTTCAGCTCCAGATTCCTCCCCGTCCGCACCGCGAGATTCCCCAGCAGCACCATCTCCGTCAACGGCCCCGCGTGGTCCACGAAGTTGGACCCGGCCGCCGGTCCTCCTTTGGCCGCCGCGATGAACTCGGTGTAGACCCCCTCGGTCCGCGCATACTTCTTGGGCGGCGGGTTGGCTATGATCTCCTGCTGGCGCCTGGGGTCGAGCAGCATCGGGTCATCGCCGTAGGTTCCGGCCACCAGCTTCCCGTCGCTGCCGATCCACAGCTGACCACCGCCGGTGTCGGGCGGCCACTTCGCGTCACCGCTCACCTCGGGCGGTCGCGACGGGTAGAGGCTGCCGTCCCGCCAGACCACCGTCACCGGGCCGCAGTTGCCTCGCGCGGGGAAGTAGTACGTGATCCGCGCTCCCTTGGGCGCGCTCTCGCTGTACAACGGCGTGTGCTCCACCTCGATCCGTGTGGGATACCTGAGCTGGAGCGTCCAGAACGCCGCATCCATGATGTGACACGCCATGTCCCCCAGGGCCCCGGTGCCGAAATCCCACCACCCGCGCCAGCTGAACGGGGCATACGATGGATGGTACGGCCGCGCCGCTGCCGGGCCCAGCCAGAGGTCCCAATCGAGCCAGGGCGGAACGTGATAGTCCTCGAGCGGCCGCTCGATGCCCTGCCCCCAGATCGGCCGGTTGGTCCAGAAGTGCACCTCACGCACCGTGCCGATGGCGCCCGCCTCGACCCACTCGCGGATCTGCCGGGTGCCCTCGCGCGCGTGCCCCTGGTTGCCCATCTGGGTCGCGACGCCCGCTTTCCGTGCGGCCTCGGTGAGCATCCGGACCTCGTGCAACGTGCGGGTGAGCGGTTTTTGCACGTAGATCGGTTTCTTGAGCTTCAGGGCCGCCATGGCGACCACGGTGTGCGTGTGGTCGGGTGTGGAGACCGTAACCGCATCGATGTTGTCGCCATCCTGTTCCAGCATCCGGCGAAAATCCTTGTACCGTTTCGCCTTGGAGTGCGCCATGAACGCTTCCTCGGCGCGCCGGTCGTCCACGTCGCACAATGCGTAGATGTTCTCGGCCGCCATGCCGCGGACGTCGTTCCATCCCATCCCGCCCACTCCCACGCAGGCCACGTTGAGCGTGTCGCTCGGCGCGCGGTACCCGCGTCCCAGCACGTGGCGCGGCACAATGGTAAACCCCGCAGCCGCGGTGGTGACCTCCCCCACAAAGGTTCGCCGATTGATATGCTTGCGAGCCATGATCCCTAGCCTCCTGATGAAACCGCTACGTGGTCTGACCTTGACGAGCCGGCCTGCGGGCTCAAGCTTGTGTCGTCCCCAGCCCAACCATCCATGAAACGCTTCCTCGGCGCCCGACTCAGCTTGATGATGTTCCTCCAGTTCTTCGCCTGGGGGGCATGGTACACGTCCGTGGCCGTCTACATGACGGCCGAAGGCATGGGCAACCTGACCCATTGGCCCTACACCGTCAACCCTGTGGCAGCGATCGCAGCACCGTTCTTCCTGGGGCTGATCGCCGATCGCTACTTTGCCACCGAAAAGGTGCTGGGCGTGCTGCACCTGCTGGGCGGCCTGGTCATGCTGCTGGTGCCCCGGTTGAGCGGGGCGCCCGTGGCGTTCATTCTGCTGCTCTTGCTGTATAACCTCTGCTACATGCCCACGCTCGGGCTGGCCAACTCACTGGCCTTCCACAATATCCAGAGTCAGGAAAAGCAATTCCCGCTGATCCGGGTGTTCGGGACCATCGGCTGGATCGTGGCCGGACTCTTCGTCAGCTTCGCGCTGAAGGGCTTTGTTAGCGCAGGCCGACTGCCGGAGCAAACCCCCCTGCCCATCTTCACGACAGCCGTCGCGAGTATCCTGCTTGGCCTCTACAGCTTCTCGCTGCCGCATACGCCCCCGCGGGCGGCCGGACAGCGAGTCTCGATCCGCAGCATCGTGGGCCTCGACGCGCTCCAGCAACTGGGAAGCAAGCCGTTCTACGTGTTCATCATCAGCTCGCTGCTCATCTGCATTCCGCTGGCCGCCTATTACAACTTCACGCAGCTCTTCCTCGAGGGGACCGGCTTTCAGAACATCGCGGGCACCCAGACGCTGGGCCAGATGTCCGAGGTGGTCTTCATGCTGCTCATGCCGGCGTTCTTCGCCCGCTTCGGCGTCAAGTGGATGTTGCTCGTGGGCATGGGCTCCTGGGCGCTGCGGTATGTGCTCTTTGCGATGGGGGCGCCGGACACCATCGTCTGGATGATCGTCCTGGGCATCCTATTGCACGGCGTCTGCTACGACTTCTTCTTCGTCACGGGTCAGATCTACGTGGACAAGAAGTCCACGCCGCAAATCCGGGGACAGGCGCAGGGGATGCTGGTGCTGGTCACCTACGGCATCGGAATGCTGATCGGCGCCCAAGTAGCCGGCAACCTGTTTAACCGCTTCCTGGGCGAAGCCCCCGCCCTGACGCTCACGCAGTGGCGACAGTTCTGGTTCGTCCCGGCAGCGTTCGCGGCGGTGGTCATGGTGGGTTTCGCGATGCTCTTCTACGACCGGCTGGAACGTGCGCCGGTGGCTGCCGCGGAAAAGCAGCCTGTGCCGGGAGCGACGTAGCCCAGGAAGCGACCGAACCTCCCGGCACCGTCGCCCGCCCTCCGGGGCGCGTACACCGTAGAGATCGTCGCCGCGCGGCCTACCCGGTCACCGCGCGGCGCTCCAGCGGCAGCGGTATGGCTGGCGTGGCACGACCCTCGTCGCCTCGCGGGCCGGGATCGCGCAGGCCCGCCGCCCGCCGGCCGTGAACAGTAGGACGACGGGGTCCAACCCCGCATGCCAGTCCACGAGGTGCTGAAACGCAGCGGGGACGTCGCGCGGCTTGGCGTAGTCTCGGATCGCCTCCACGAAACCCGACGAGACCGGGACGTCGGCAGGGGCCGTCGCGACCGCCTCGGCCAAATCGGAGGAGCCTGGGCCGTTGGCGGGGCGCGTCGCGAGCCAGGCGCAGGCGGCGAGCAGCACGGGGCCGCAGCAAGCGGCGAGCAGCTCGAGCCAGCCCTCGAGGCAATGGCGGCGGGCCTTGGCCGAGCGGCGATCCCCAACAGCACCTGGGGCCAGGACGGACATGCACACCCAGACCTGGCCCCGCTCTGGGGCGATCCGCGGTTCCGGGCGCTGATCAAGCCGAGGGGCTGAAGGCGAGCCGCCGCGACCCGCCAGAACGCAACGCGGGTTACCTCTGTTGGGCCTCCTCCCTGGCCTGTGCCAGCAGATCGGCGACCCCAAGGCGCGGCGCCCAAGTGTTCAAGCGAGCTTGATCCAGGCTGTCACCCTTGACCCGGAGCACTCCTAGCACGTCGCGCCACTGCCGTTCCGACACCTCGCCGCCCCGCCGGTACCACTCGAGCTTCCGGAGCACCGTGTACTCGGCGGTGTCTACGAACAGTTCCGCCGGGGGATCCGCCCAGACTTGCATGCGTTGGCGGTACGCCAGGCGCTCGGCGTTGAAAGGATCCTGGGCGACGAGGTACACGTCCACCTTGACCGCCGTGGCAAAGTGGATCGCATTGAACGAGGTGCCGAACCGAAGCGCCTCACGCACCGCCACCTCGCTCACGTAGTACTCGCTTTGGAGTGCGGCAAGCAACGGTGCGACATGATCAGGCCGCAGGTCGGCGACGAGGTCTACGTCCACTGTGGAGCGCGGCTCTCCGTGCAGCGAGCTGGCCAGGGAGCCCCCTGCAAAGTACGGGATACCGAGGCGCTCGAAGACGGATGCGACGGCGAGGGCGACCGCGACTGGGTCGGGAAGCTGATCAGGCGCCATCGCGCGGGGGCCGCCACTGATACGCGCGAGCGACGAGCTCCTCCCCCAAGCGCAACACGGCCAGACGGAGCAGCAGTTCACGCTCGCTGGCAGCGGGATGCCGCTGTCGGAGCCCAGCCAGCCCCATGGTGTTCGCGGTCAGCGTCACGTCGCGAACGAGACGTGCTTTTTGTACCGACGTCATACGCCGGTATAGCTCGATCTGCTTGGCCAGCGCTTCCGGCGACGTATCGCTTAGGCCAGTGCGCGGACGCATGGCTTGCAATATGGACCCCTGGCGGCGCTCAGGCCACGGGCCGCTCCGGGGCTCGCCGCAGCCGAGGCCGGGGCCTATCTTGTGCGTCCCTCGGGAGGATCCCATGACTCCACCAAACCTGGCACGGACTTGCGCCGCCGTAGCGAGCGCTTCGGTGATCTTGGCCGGCGGACTCGGCGCTCAGGAACGCGAGTTTGTGTATGTCTCTAGCGTCACTGGCACTACCGCTGCCGGGCGGGCGCTCACCACCGTCACGGATCAGACGACCCAGGTGTTGGAACAGCTCGGCCAAGCGCTGCGCCAGCACGGTCTGGACCTGCCACACGTGGTCGTCGTGAACGTCTTTCTCAAAGACGCGCGGCATTTCCAGGACATGAACGCGGTGTATCGCCGCTTCTTCCCCAGCGATCCGCCCACGCGGGCAACCGCAAGAGTCGATCTCCCCGACCCGGACGCGCTGATTCAGCTCTCGGCCGTGGCCGCGAGGGGCTCCAAGCAGGTGATCGCGCCGGCCGGGATGGCGTCACCGTCCCTGCCGTATTCCTGGGGGATCAAGGTGGGCAACACGCTGTTTCTGTCGGGCATGACGAGCCGCGCCCCAGACACCTACGAGCCGCTGCTCGGCGACGTGCCGACCCAGACCCGCCGCATCTTCGGCAACATGGGGCTGGTGCTCCAGGCCGCCGGGATGGACTTCAAGGACCTCACCACCTGCCGAGTGTTCCTGGACGACGCCCGGCGGTTCTTGGGCCTGAACCAGGCCTACGCGGAGTTCGTCCCGGCGGAGGATCCCCCCGCTCGCGCGACCGTCCGGGCAGGCCTGATGAACCCGGGCTTCGACGTGGAGCTCCAGTGCATCGCGGAGCCGTCAGCCTCGAGGAAGGTGGTGATGGCGGAAGGCCAGCAGCGATCGCGGGCCCCTCTGTCGCCCGCCATCAGCACCGGCAATCGCCTCTACCTGTCGGGGATGCTGGGCGGCGCCGGGGACGTGGCCGCGCAAACCCGGACCACCCTGGACAATCTCCTGGGCACACTCCGCGCGGCGGGGATGGACTTCTCGCACCTGGTGGACCTGTGGGTCTACGTCACCGACCTGCGGCAGTGGGAGGCGGTAAAACGGGTGCTGGACGAGGTCCTGCCGGCCGGCGGGCCGGAGCCGACGGTCGTCGGCACACCACTGATGGGCGCCAACTTCCTGGTCGAGATTCAGATGATCGCCGAACGGTAGGCTCCCCGGCTCTGCCGTCTCTGCCGTGCTGCCGTCATGTTTTATGGCAGCACCCGAATCTTGATGTTGCGATAGGCGACCTGATCGCCGTGGTCCTGCAAGGCAATGTGGCCCTGCTTCGCGCGGCCGTAGTTGGGCCACTCCACGAACTTGCTCCGCTTGACCCGGGCTTCCCAATCCGGGCCCATGAGCTCGTACTCCACCACCTTCTGCCCGTTCAGCCAGTGCTCGACGTGGTTCCGTTGGACCAAGATCCGGACCAGGTTCCACTGGCCGGCCGGCTTCACCACGCCGGCCGGGGCGGGGTAGAGGTCGTAATTGGAACCCGCCGCGGTCAGACGGGACTGCGCGTCCGCGTGGCCAGCGTCGTCCAGCACCTGCATTTCGGGAGCGCTCTTGTAGGACTCCTCGTACTCTTCCGTCACCCGATACATGATCCCACTGTTGCCCCCGGGGGAGATGTTCCACTCGAGCGCAAGCTCGAAGTTGGCGAATTGTTCTCGGGTGATGAGGTCGCGGCCCGCGCCGACTCGAGTCAGCGCCCCGTCCACCACCTTCCAGCCGGACGGCACGGAGTCCATGCGGTAGCCACGCCAGCCATCGGTGCTCTTCCCGTCGAACAATAGCTTCCAGCCGGCGGCCTGCTCGGCGGCAGTCAACGCGTTCGTCTGCGACTGGGCCCGCCCCACCGGGGAGCACGCCACGCTCACCACCAGCAGCGCCCAGGACATCCTTGGTACCGGCATGATCATTCCCACGAAGAGGGTATCGACTACAATACGATCCCGGCCCCCGGACGGGAAGCTGGCCGCCGAGACGCATGCTGAGCCCGAGCTACGCTCGCATTTACGCCGTGGTCCGTCGCATTCCGCGTGGCCGGGTGGCGACCTACGGCCAGGTCGCGGCGCTCGCGGGCCTCAAGGGACACGCCCGGCAGGTTGGTTACGCGATGCACGCGCTCCCATCCGGCACCTCCGTTCCGTGGCACCGCGTGATCAACGCGCGCGGGGAGATCAGCCGGCGTTCGCAGTTCGGCGAAGAGCTCCGCCAGCGGCTCCTGCTCGAAGCCGAGGGCCTGGACTTCGACTGGCGAGGGCGAGTGCCGCTCCGGCGGTATCAGTGGCGGCCGCGCCGGCGGGCGACGTAACGCTGGACATCCGCCGCCGCAGCGTCATACTTGCACCCTCGCGGGCTCTGGTCGCCTGCCAGACCAACCAACCGATGGACCGCTCATGAGCACCAAGCAACTTGGCGGCGACGCCGAAGCCAAGCTCTTAGCCGACGTGTCGGTAGACCTCGCCTGGGCGTTGATCGAGCGCTTCGCGACCCTGGTGCGCGAGTCCGGCAGCGCCGACGAGTTCGCCGCCGCGGACTACATCGCCGCGCAGCTCGCGCGCCTCAAGATCCCCCACGAGGTGCACCAGCCCACCCTGTTCCTTTCCCTCCCACGAAGCGCTTCCGTGGAGTTGGACGGCGGCGACGGCGCCACCACGCTGGTGGGCAAGCCCCCCTCCTTCGCCGCGTCCACCGGGCCGGCCGGCCTACGGGCGCCCGCGATCCACGTGCCGGGCGCCGCGATGAAGGACGTGACCGATCTGTTCGAGGACCACCGCGCGGCCGGCACCGAGGTGCGCGGCAAGATCGTCGTGTCGGAGGGATACGCCATGCCGCTCGCGGTCCAACGCTTCGAGCGGGCCGGCGCGGCGGGGCAGGTGTACATCAACCCCGGCAAACGGGTGCACTGGGGCATCTGCACGCCTATCTGGGGCATGCCGACCGACCGGACCATCGAGCTGAAGCCCAAGACCACCGTGCTCGCGATCAGTCGCCCCGATGGAGACCGACTGCTGGACGCCATGCGGTCCGGCCTGGCGCACGTCACCATCCGCACCGCGCTGGAGGAGGGCTGGTATGCGTGCAAGCTGCCCGTGGCCCGGATCGCCGGCGCGTCGGACGATTTCCTCCTGGTGCACGGCCACTACGACAGCTGGGACGTGGGGATCGGCGACAACGCCGTAGGTGACGCCACCCTGCTGGAACTGGCCCGGATCTTCCACGCGCACAAGCGGAAACTCCGCCGCTCGCTGCTGGTCGCGTGGTGGCCCGGCCATTCAATGGGACGGTACGCGGGCTCCACCTGGTTCGCCGACCGGTTCGCGATGGAGCTCCGGCAGCGGTGCGTCGCCGCGCTCAACATCGACTCGCCGGGCTGCCAGGACGCTTGCGCTTACGAGGAGGTGATGTGGATGGCCGAGGCCGACGACCTCTGCCGCCGCGCGATCCAGGACGCGACCGGTGTCACGCCGCATCGCCTGCGCCCCATCCGCGCGGGAGATTACTCGTTCAACCAGCTGGGCCTGACGTCGTTCTTCATGCTCCTCTCCAACATCCCCAGGGCCGAGCGCGACGCCCGAGGCTTCTATCCGGTGGGCGGGTGCGGCGGCAACATCGCCTGGCATACGGAGGACGACACGCTGGACGTGGCCGACCGCGACAGCCTGGCGCGGGACCTGCGAGTGTACGTCACCACCATCCTTCGGGTGCTCAACGCGACCATCCTGCCGTTCGATTATCGCGCCACCCTGAAGGAGATCACCCAGGCGGTGGACGGATACCGAACGCAGGCCGGGGGGCTCGTGGATTTCTCCGCCCTGGACCGTGAGCTCAAGCAGCTCAAGGCAGCGCTCCGTGGGTTGTATGCGGGCCTCGCGCGAGCGCCCCGCGGCGCGGCGGCCGAGCGCGCCAACGACATGCTGAAGGAGCTCGC
>JACPAP010000030.1 GCA_016180765.1 Gemmatimonadota bacterium | reverse complement strand
GTGAGAGCCCGTGTGGATTCGAATTCCACCGCCGGCACCCGCCGCACCACCTCGCACGCCGAGTTGCGAGCGGAGATCAGGTTTGGTAACTTAGGGTTGCTTGCGAAGCGTGCGCGCAGCCAGTTGCGCTGCGGAAGAAGGGTCGAGCGAGTGATGGCTTGGCCCTTCTTGCGTTGGGAGGCTGGCGTCACCTGACCGTACGCGGGGTGACTGGTGCGGACAACAGGGGTCGGAGTCGAACCGACTGCGCCGAGGTCATGAGCCTGCTCGAGGTCACCGTGCCTCTCCCCTGCATGAGCCGCTACGAGGCCGGGCGTGGCGGTTTGGCGCTCGGCTGTCCGGTGCCCGCCTTGTTCACGGCGATCACCCGATAGCTGATCGACACTGGGCGTCGGTGGCGTCTTTGTGGGGGCAGGAACTAGCCTTAATCCGAAAATAATTTCACGCCGCCAGTCGCTCCGTGATCTGGGTGTAGAGTCGCTCAGTGGCTGGATTGGCCGCGAGTCGCAGCACCTGGCGGCCACTGATTCGCGTCAATCGTCCGGCCCGGGCGACGACGAGAAAGCGCAGCGTTCGCATGCTGCGCAGCAGGAATCGGAAGGTCCGTTTGCGAGTGCCAGGCTTCGACGTCGCCAGGGTGGCGAGTTGGAAGCCACGGCTGACGTTGTAGGCGAGGATGCTGAGTTGCTGCCAGGCGCTGTTGGCCCCGTAGTGGTTCGTGGGCACGACATCGAGCGCGAACTCGCCCTTCAGTTCGGCCAGGGTCTTCTCTTGGGCCCCGCGACCGGCCATGAAGTACCACAACGCCCGGGGCCGGAGCTGGAGGTTGGTGGCGACCGCCGAGTATTCGAAGTGGCCGTCGTCCGGGGAGAAGAGATCGAGTTGGAAGTTCTTCCGCGTACGATGGGCCACCCGCTTGCGGTAGATCACCACCCGCAGCCGGAGACCCCATTGCTCCACCGGCAGCCGCACTTCGAACGCGGCCACGTCGGGGCGCACCCGCCGCCAGCGCTGGCGCTCGGCCACCAGCGCCCGCAGCCCGAGCCAGTGCCAGAAGCCCACCTTCACGGCGTAGCCCACACCCTGCCGCGCCAGGAGCTTGAGCATCTCCTCTTGGAAGAACGCCGCATCGAGACGCACCTCCAGCGGGAGGCGGCGCCCGAAGCGCGCCCGCAGATCAGTGAGCAGCCCTCGCAGGAACCGCACCGCCCCCCGGCTGTCATGCACGTTGCCGGGCCGGTTCGTCAGTCGCAGGATGTGCCCGGTCTGGGCCACGTGCGCCAGCAGCGGGTAGTAACTCGGGTCCTTGCGGTGGTGCGGGTTGAAGCCCCGGAACGCCCAGGCCACCTGTGGCCCGGTGCGGACCACGGTGCCGTCGACATCCAGCGTGAGCCGGGGCAGCGCCAGGCGCGCCACCTCCTCCGTCACCAGCTCCGTGTTCAGCGCCTGCAACGCCGCCACCTCGCGCCGCGTGAACCGCTTCAGCCAGTTGGCCAGCGTCCGCGCCGCCGGCAGCCGCGCCAGGCCGCAGAACCGCGCCAGCAACGGATCGCCCACCACATAGCGCAGGTGTTCCACCCGGCGCGCGCCGCTGTAGAGCAACCCGAGCACCAGCAGCACCAAGCGGTGCGCGCCGTAATCGCCGGCCACGCCGGCCAGCCTCGCCCGCAGGCGGCGCGGCAAATCGAGCCGGCATACATAGCGGCGGAGCAGCTCCAACCCGCCGTACGACGTGAGGGCCTGGGGCACGAACGCGATGGGGAGATCGGCTTTGACAGGGCGGCGCAAACCTGCTATCGTCAACCGCATCAGAGGGGCCTTTGCGTTTGGGGGACTTACGTCGCAGTGGTCCACCAAAATATGCGAAGCGCCCCTCTGATGCATCACCTCTCGCCCCACTCACGCGTCATCTTCCTCGCAGATTTATTTTCGGATTAAGGTTAGCTTGACCTTAACGGCGTTTTCCGTAGTCCGTTATCCGTGGTCCGTTACCATGCGCCTACGCGCTCACGGATAACGGAAAACGGACAACGGATAACGTCTTTCCACGAGGGTTACGCCCGTGCTTGATCCAGCTCGCAGCCCCGTCGGCCTGGCTCCGCTCAAGGCGACCGAACTGGGCGCGATCGCCATTCGCGAAGCGGTCAAGCGCGCCGGGATCGAGCCGGGCGCCGTCGAAGAAGTGATCCTGGGCCACGTGCTCCAGGGCGGCGCGGGGCAGGCGCCGGCGCGCCAGGCCGCCCTCGGGGCGGGGCTGCCCACGCCGGTTCCGGCGGTGACCATCAACAAGGTGTGCGGCTCGGGCCTCAAGGCCGTGATGCTCGCCGCCCAGGCGATCAAGGCGGGGGACGCCCAATGCCTGGTGGCCGGCGGCATGGAGTCCATGTCGAACGGGCCGCACTACCTGTTCGGGCTTCGCGGCGGCGTCAAGTTCGGGCACCAGCAGGTGACCGACGGCGTGATCCACGACGGCCTGTGGTGCTCGTTCGGCAACTCGCACATGGGCGGCCACGCCGAGTACACCGCCCGCAAGGCCGGGATCAGCCGCGAGGAGCAAGACCGCTTCGCCCTGGACAGCCATCGGAGGGCGGTGGCGGCCATCGAGGCCGGCCGCTTCAAGGCGGAGACGGTGCCGGTGGAGATCGCGGGCAAGAAGGGCTGCACCGTGATCGACCAGGACGAAGGCCCGCGTAAGGACACGTCGGTCGAGGCGCTGGCGGCGCTCAAGCCCGCCTTTGACCCCAAGGGAACGGTGACGGCGGGCAACGCGCCGGGCATGAACGACGGGGCCAGCGCCCTGGTGGTGGCGTCGGAAGCCTTCGCGAAGGCCCACGGGCTGCCGGTAGTGGCCCGGATTACGGCGTACGCCACGGGCGGCGGCGATCCACAGGACCTGTTCTTTGCGCCCATCGTGGCGGTGAACAATCTGCTAGCGAAGTCCGGCACCAAGATCCGCGACTACGGGCTGATCGAGGCCAACGAGGCGTTCGCCGTCCAGGCGCTGGCGGACGGGAAGGCGCTCGGTTGGGACTGGGATCGCGTCAATGTGAACGGCGGCGCCGTGGCGCTCGGCCATCCGATCGGGGCGAGCGGGGCGCGGGTCTTGACGACGCTGCTGTACGCCATGCGAGACCGCAACGCGGCGACCGGTCTCGCGACCTTGTGTTTGGGCGGGGGGAATGCGGTCGCCCTGAGCGTGGAGCGAATGTCATGAGGAATCTCGAGACGACGCCGGCAACGCCGGCGGTGCGGATCGTCTTTACCCCGGCGCACATCGTGCGGCGGAGCGTGGCGATCCTGGGTGGGGCGCTGGTGGTGGGAGTGGCTGCCCAGTTCGCGGTGCCGCTGCCCGGCACGCCGGTTCCGCTGACGCTCCAGGTGCCGGCCGTGCTCCTGGTGGCAGGGCTGCTGGGGCCCCGAGCCGGCGCTGCCAGCATGGTCGTATACCTGGCCCTTGGCATCGCCGGGCTGCCGGTGTTCGCGCCGGTCGGGCCGCCCGGATTCTCCCGGCTTCTGGGCCCCACCGGTGGCTATCTGCTGGCGTATCCCGTCGCCGCCGCGCTGACCGGCCAGATGGTGGGCGACGCGCGCTCCTGGCCGCGCCTCTCGGCTGCACTGCTGGCGGGGCTCGCGGCGATTCACTTGGGCGGGACGGCGCAGCTGGCCGTGCTGACCGGAGATCCTTTCAACGCCTTGCGCGTGGGGTCGCTGCCGTTTCTGCTGATAGACCTGGTCAAGCTCCTCGTTGTGGCGCTCCTCCTGCGGCGCTTCACCACGACCTTCCGCGCGCGTCTCTAAGATCATTGCGTGATTCACCGCAGAGATCGCAGAGTTCACGGAGAACGCAGCGACGGAGCAGCCTGTGACACGAACATCCAGAACCATCTCTGCGGTCTCCGCGGTCTCTGCGGTGAATACCTCAACGAGATGCTGAATGTGTAGGGGATGCGGGTGCGGCGGGTAACCGTCGTGGGGGCAGGGACCATGGGCAACGGCATCGCCCACGTGTTCGCGCAGCGGGGCTGGGGCGTGACCCTGGTGGACGTGTCGCGATCCGTGCTGGACCGCGCCCTCGAGACCATCAAGCGCAACCTGGATCGGCAGGTGAAGAAGGGCACGCTGAGCGAGGCCGATCGCGACGCCGCCCTGGGGCGCCTGGTGCCGGGCGCCGCGCTGGACGGGGTGGCCGACTCGACGCTGGTCGTGGAAGCGATCATCGAGGAGCCCAAGGCCAAATTCGAGCTGTTCGCCGAGCTGGACCGCCGGGTCCCGCCTCCCACCGTGCTCGCCACCAACACCTCATCCATCTCCATCACCGAAATCGCCGCTCGGACCCAGCATCCGGAGCGCGTGGTCGGCATGCACTTCATGAACCCGGTGCCGGTCATGCCGCTGGTGGAGGTGGTCCGGGGACTGGCGACCTCGGACGCCACGGTGCAGTCCGTGGTCCGTACGGTGCAGGAGCTGGGGAAGACACCGGTCGAGGTGAGCGACTACCCCGGATTCGTGTCCAACCGCGTCCTCATGCCGATGATCAACGAGGCGATCTACTGCGTGATGGAGGGCGTGGCCACGCCGGAGGCCGTGGACACGGTGATGAAGCTCGGGATGAACCACCCGATGGGGCCGCTGGCGCTGGCGGACTTGATCGGGCTGGACGTCTGTCTCGCCATTCTCGAGGTCCTGCAGCGCGGCCTGGGCGACGACAAGTACCGCCCCTGTCCCCTGCTGCGAAAGATGGTCGCGGCGGGCCGTCTGGGCCGGAAGAGCGGCCGCGGGTTCCATGAGTACGCCTGACCTGATGACGCCGGAAGTGGCGGAGCAACGGCGCGGGATCGTCGCCCTGGCCCGGGATTTCGCGGCGCGCGAGATCGCGCCCCATGCGGCTGAGTGGGATCGCGCCAGGGCCATGCCGCGGGAGGTCCTCGCCAAGCTGGCGGAGTTGGGGTTCTTCGGCATGCGGATCCCGGAACAGCACGGTGGGCTCGGGCTCGACGCCCTGACCTACCTCATGGTGCTGGAAGAACTCGCGGCCGCGGACGCGAGCGTCTCCATCACGCTGGGGGTCCACAACTCCCTGGGATGCGGGATGCTGTGCCGGCATGGCTCGGCGCTCCAGAAGACGCAATGGCTTCCGCGGATGGCGAGCGGCAAGATCGTGGGCGCGTTCGCCCTGTCCGAGCCCGATGCCGGCTCGGACCCGGCCAGCCTGCGCGCCGAGGCGCGGCGGGCGGGCGAGGGGTGGGTGCTGACGGGCACGAAGTCCTGGGTGACCAGCGGCGATCTCGCGGGGCTGCTGGTGGTGATGGCGCGGACCGATACGCCGGAGGCACGGCGTGGCGGTCGCGGGATCTCGGCCTTTCTGGTGCCCGGCGATGCGCCTGGCGTGGAGCACGGCAAGGCGGAAGACAAAATGGGGCTCCGGGCCTCGCGGACGACGGGATTCGTGATGCACGACGTGCGGGTGGGGCACGAGGCGTTGCTGGGCGAGGAAGGCAAGGGTCTGGCGTATGCGCTGGGAGTCCTGGACCAGGGGCGACTCGGCGTCGCGGCGCAAGCCGTAGGGATCGCGCGGGCGGCGTTGGAATGGGCCGTCAAGTACAGCGCCGAGCGCCAGCAGTTCGGCCGGCCCATCAAGGAATTTCAGGGGATCCAGTTCAAGCTCGCGGACATGGCCACCCGGGTGGCCGCGGCGCGCGCGCTGCTGCATGAGACGGCGCAGCAGGAGTTGGCGGGCGGCCGCCGGGCGGTGCAGGCAAGCATGACCAAGCTGTTCGCCTCGGAGACCGCCATGTGGGTGACGACTCAGGCGGTACAGGTGTTCGGCGGGTACGGCTACATGCGGGACTATCCGGTCGAGCGTCTGTTTCGGGACGCCAAGGTGACGGAGATCTATGAAGGCACGAGCGAGATCCAGCGCATCGTCATCGCGCGCGGTCTCTTCGGCTGAGGGGCATCCTCCACGTGCTGACTATTGCGCGGGACGAGCAGATTCCTTCATATAAGGCGGCCGACCGGCTGGCCCTCCGTCGTCTGGCCGAAGCGGCGGCCCGCAAACGCACAGGCAAGGGAACGTGAACGGTCACACTGCCCGGCTGGACGAGGTGGACCCGGTCGTCGCCGCCCTGATCCAGCGCGAGACGGCGCGACAGGAAGACGGCCTCGAGATGATCGCCAGCGAGAACTTCGTCTCGCGGGCCGTGCTCGAGGCCATGGGCAGCGTCCTCACCAACAAGTACGCCGAAGGCTATCCCGGGAAGCGCTACTACGGGGGCTGTGAAGTGGTGGACCAGATCGAGCGTCTGGCCATCTCGCGGGCGCTCGAGCTGTTCGGGGGAGACCACGCCAACGTGCAATCCCACAGCGGGGCGCAGGCGAACCTGGCGGCCTACCTCGCGGTGTTGGAGCCGGGCGACACCTTGCTGGGGATGAAGCTGGCGCACGGCGGGCACCTGACGCACGGGGCGCCGGTCAACGCCAGCGGCCGGCTGTTCCGCGCTACGGCCTACGGCTTGAGCGAGACCACCGGGCGGATCGACCTGGACCAGGTGCGGGACGTGGCCCGCAACCAGCGGCCCAAGCTGATCATCGCCGGTGCCAGCGCCTACCCGCGGATCATCGATTTCGCCGGGTTCGCTTCAATCGCCCGCGAGGTGGGGGCCGTGTTTCTGGTGGACATGGCCCATATCTCGGGGCTCATCGCGGCGGGCGTGCATCCCTCGCCGGTTCCCCACGCGGACATCGTCACCAGCACCACCCACAAGACCCTGCGGGGCCCTCGCGGCGGGTTCATCCTGTGCCGCGAGGCGTACGCCAAGGCCGTGGACAGGCAGGTGTTCCCGGGCACCCAGGGTGGCCCGCTGGAGCATGTGATCGCGGCCAAGGCCGTGGCGTTCGGCGAGGCCCTGAAGCCCTGGTTCAAGGACTACGCGGCGCAGATCGTGCGCAACGCCGCCGCGCTGGCGGCCGGGCTGCTGGAGCGCGGCTACCAGCTGGTCACGGGCGGGACCGACACCCACCTGTTGCTGGTGGACCTCCGGAACCAGGGGCTCACCGGGAAGGCGGCGGAGACCGCGCTGGGGCTGGCCGCCATTCACGTCAACAAGAACACGGTGCCCAACGATCCCCAGTCGCCGTTCGTGACCAGCGGCATCCGGATCGGCACGCCGGCGCTCACCACCCGCGGGATGCGCGAGGCCGAAATGCGAAGCATCGCGAGCCTGATGGACGCGGTGCTCACGGCGCCCGACAGCGAAGCAGTCCGCCGCGCGACCGCGGCGGAAGTGCGCGAGTTGGCGGCGGCGTTTCCGCTCTACGCGGACCAGCCAGCAGCTCCGTAGTGGCGATGAGAACGCAGGGGAGTCCCGACGGGCGCGTTAGTGCCTCGGCGGTGAGCGCCGCTGCCGCTACGTTGCCGGTAGCACTACAGCGACCGGAGGGACCCCCCTGCGCTCTCATCGTCACCCAAGGGGCTTGCTGGTCCCGGTGCGCGGCTTAGACTACCCACCGGATGAACGACCTCGAACTGACGCAGGCGATCCTCCAGCGGATTCGCGCCCTCGACGGCCGGTATCACGAGCGCGCGTATCTGTTCGTGCTGGCCGCGCTGGAGTACTGGCAGCGTAAGGCCGGCGTTCGAGGACATATCGCGGGCCCCGACCTGGCCCGGGCGTGCCGCGATTTCGCGCTGGAGCAGTTTGGACTGACGGCGCGCACCGTCCTGTCCCACTGGGGCATCGAAGACACGGCCGACATCGGCCGTATCGTGTACGTGCTGATTGACGTCGGGCTCTTGATTCGCCAACCCACGGACAAGATCGAGGACTTCGACCGGGTGTTCGACTTTCGCAAGGCCTTCGAGGGCGACTACCCGTGGTCCGGGCTCCGGGGTCCGGTCGAGACCGCGTGAGCCGCAGCGTCGGCGGTCAGCCATCGGCTATCGGCTGTCGGTTGGGGCCGCAGGCGCACCTGATGGCCGATAGCCGAAGGCCGACAGCTGCTTGCGAGCGTCAGGGGTTCGAGGGGGTGCCTTATGGAGGGGAAGGATTGGCCCACTTGCCAGAAGTGCGGCCGGGGGTTGCTCATCCCGCTATCCGACTACGGCCGAGACGGCGCGCCGATCACGTACAAGGCCTGGGTCTGCACCAGTCCGGAATGCGGCTTCAACATCCGGATTGACAACGGCGAGATTTCGCTGGGCCGCACGATCGGGCAGAGCCAAAAGTGAGACGTACTACGTGAGAAGTGAGATGTAAGACGTGAGATGTGAGAAGGGTACCGAGGATAAGCCAACGCCCATGTCACACATCTTACTTCTCACGTCTTACTTCTCACCTAATATGTCTCACTTCTCACCGACGTATGGCTGAGGTCCGCGCTCCCGCCGTGGCCGGCAGCTTCTATCCCGCATCGCCCGCCGAGCTCCGGACGCTGATCGAACGCCTCGTCGCCCCGCCGGCTCCCACTCCCCGAACCGTCCGCGGCGCCATCGTGCCGCACGCGGGGCTGGTGTACTCGGGGGCGTGCGCCGGGGTCGTGTTTCGTGACATCGCGATTCCGGCCGTCGTCGTGGTGCTGGCTCCCAATCATACGGGCCGGCTCGGCGCCCCGGGTGGCGCCAGCGCCTGGATGCGCGGGGCCTTCCGGACCCCGCTGGGCACGCTCGGCGTGGCCGAGGCGTTTCTGGCGGCGCTGGCCGGGCGGTGTGACCTGGTGGCGCACGATCCGCTGGCGCACCAGCACGAGCACGCGGTGGAGGTCGAGCTGCCCTTCATCCAGGTCCTGGCGCCGGCGGCCACCCTGGCGCCCATCGTCCTCGCCTGGGACGAGTGGTCGTACTGCCGGGAGCTGGGCCAGGCGTTGGCGGAGACGGTCCGTGCCTGGCCCGAGGCCGTGCTGCTCCTGGCCTCGTCGGACATGACCCACTACGAGCCGGCCGAATCCTGCGCCCGGAAGGACCGCCTGGCGCTGGCGGCGGCCGAGAAGCTGGATGGCCAGGAGCTGCTGGCGATCTGTCATCGGGAACACGTGACCATGTGCGGGCGGGCCCCGGCGGCCACGGTCCTGGAGGCCGCCAAACGCCTCGGCGCCACGGCCGCCGAGGTCATGGATTACCGCCACAGCGGATGGGTAACCGGGGACGACAGCAGGGTGGTCGCCTACGCGGGAGTGGTGGTTCCGTGATGGCGATACCGGTGCTCGACGCGCAGCAGGCCGCCGCATGGGACGAACGGGCGCGCGTCACGGCCAAGATCCCCAGCCGCGTCCTCATGGAGTCGGCCGGGCGGGGCATCGCGCATGTCATTGGGAGAGAGTTTGGGGCCGACTCTCGCAACCCGCGGCTCAAGCCGGGGGGCCCGGGGGCCGGGGTGATCCTCGCCTGCGGGCCCGGTAACAACGGCGGCGACGGGTGGGTGGTGGCGCGCGCGCTCAAGGCCGCGGGCCGGCCGGTTTGGGCCGCGGACGCCGGCGGCAAACGCTCGCCGGACTGCGCCGCGAACCGCGCGCTGGCCTTGGCCAGCGGCGTCGAGCTGCTGGACCCCGATGAGGCCTGGCCTGAGGCAGCGGTGTTGGTGGACGCCCTGCTGGGGACCGGGGCCAGCGGGGCGCCCCGGGGAGCGGTCGGCGCGCTGGCCGCGCGACTGAAGCAGCACGGGGCGCCGGTGGTGGCGGTGGACGGCCCCACGGGATTGGATCTCTCCACCGGCGCCGCCTCGGAGCCCGTCCCCGCGGTGCTGACGGTCACCTTCGGTGGTTTGCGGCGAGGGCATCTGCTGGGGCGAGAATGGTGTGGCCAGCTGGTGGTGCTGGACATCGGGTTCCCGTTTCCGGATCGGGCCTGGCCCCGATTCGTGGAGGACTGTCTCGCGGCGTCGTGGCTGCCGGGCTTCGCGGTCCACATGCACAAGGGCGACCGCGGCCGCGTGCTGGTGATCGGTGGGGACCATGGCATGGCGGGGGCGGGACTCCACGCCGCGCGGGCGGCGCTGGAAGCCGGCGCGGGCCTGGTGAAGCTGGCGGCGCACCAAGCGTCCGTGGCGGCCGCGCAGGCAACGCTGCCGGACGTGTTGACGGTGGCGACGTCGCTGGGACCCCAGCTCGAGCCTGAGCTGGAAGCGGCGATCGCGTGGGCTGACGCGCTGATTCTGGGACCGGGACTGGGGCGGGGAGAGGAGCGCACCCAGTTGGTGCGAGCCGTGTTGGAAGCAGCCGATCGGCCGGTGGTCCTGGACGCCGATGCGCTCCAGGTGGGGCTGGATCAGCTCCGGCAGGGTCGCTCGCCGCGAGTCCTGACGCCGCACGCGGGGGAATTCCACGCCGCGTTTCCCAAGCTCGCCAAGCTGCTCGACACCGACCGCTTCACCGCCGCCCGTCAGGCGGCCGACCTGGTTGCCGGATCGGCTTCGTCCGCTGCCGCCGCTGCCGCCTCTGCCGTCGTCTTGCTGAAAGGCGTCCCCACCATCGTGGCGCCGACCAAGGGCACGACCTACGTCATCGGCAGCGGGAATCCGGCGCTGGCCACCGGGGGGAGCGGCGATTTGCTGGCAGGCTTCATCGGTGCCTTTCTGGCGCGCGGCCTGGCGCCGGCCGAGGCCGCCGCGGCTGGCGCGCAGGTGCTGGGACGGGCGGCCGACCTCGCGGCGGCGCAGCTCACCGTCCGCGCCACCCGCCCGGCCGATGTGCTGGCCGCACTGCCCGAGTTGTGGCGGCGCTGGGCGGAGGTCACGCTGCCGACGCCGCCCGTGCTGCTTGAGCTCGATGCGCCGCTGCTGGTCTGATGCGGCGGGCCAGCTACGTTGCTACGCTGGGATTCTCGTCTCGTATTCAC
>JACPAP010000029.1 GCA_016180765.1 Gemmatimonadota bacterium | reverse complement strand
TGACCCGACCGAACCGCAGCCGACCGGATGCCGATGACTTTTCAGGCACGGCGTTGGAGGCTAACGCGAATCGGCAGAAGCGTCAAGCACTTGGACCCTGCGAATCTGGAGGGATCACCCACCCGTCGTTCAAGGCCTCCCGCCGCAGACGGTCTCGCCGACGCCGATATCGCCAGGCCAGCCCCACCAGCAGCAACACCATCACCCACAGGGCGGTGAACGAGGTGAACAACAGGAGCCAACCGTAGCGACCTTTGAGGTCGCGGCGCCAAGCGGTTTCGAACTGGGCCAGGGTCAGGCCGTACGTGGCGCGCATGGCCGGGTCCAGGTCCGGCTCGGCGGCCAGGTTGGCCAGCAGCGGCGCGAGGCCCCGCTCGCGGCCCAGACGCTCCAGATACAACACGGCCGTGGTGGCGAAGGCGTAGGCCGCCTCGGCTTCAGGTCGGCCCCCACGCAGGGCGGCCGTGACCTGGTCCAGCGTGGGAACCTGCCCGCTCAGCAGGCGCCAGTTCATGAGGAGCCCGTCGAGGCGATCCCACTCGCCGGCCGCGCGGGCGGCGTATCCCTCGTCGAGCCACAGGGGCACCCGACGCACCGCGTCGTGCAGCGCCAGGTGGGCGAGCTCGTGCCGCAGCACCCGGCGCGGATCGCCGTCGAGTCGGATGAGAATGGTGCGCGACGCGGGAAAGGCCGCGCCCACGCCCCACGGCGGCAGCCGCCGTAGGGTCACCGAATCGAACCTTCTGGTGTTCTCGGCGATGATCAAGCGGACGGGGCGCTGCGGCGCGGCGGGGAGTCCCGGCCACGACCCGGCGCCGTCTGCCAATTCGGCGAGGGCGGCCGCGACGGCTTCCTGACCGGGCCAGTACACGGCCGTCACTTCCCCCACCTGCACCTGCTGCGGCGCCTGCACGGCGAGCGCCGCCCAGACGACTAGGAGCGTGGGGGCTCCTGCCCCTGCGCCACCAGGTCCAGCGTTTCCTGGCAGCGCTTGCCCCAGGGATTGAACTTGTTGGCCTTGAAGCCGTCTTCCCAGGTGCGCTTGGCCTCGTTCCGCTCACCGCTGAACCAGAAGGCCCGCCCCAACTCGTAATAGGCCTCGATGAGGTTGGGACCCAGCTGGAGCGTTTTTCGAAAGAAGGTCTGAGCATCCTCGTACATCTCCCGCTCCAGGTACACCAGACCCAGGTAGTAGTGCGCGTACAAGGTGGCCTTCTTGTCGTTGTCGAGGCGAATCGCTTTGGACAGGTGCTCGATCGCCTCTCCGAAGATCCCCTTCTTCAGGCAGATATAGCCCACGTTGATGCGCGCCAACGAATTGGCGGGCTCCTGGTTGAGGACTTTCTGAAAGGTCTGCAGGGCGTCGTCGTAGTCCTCGTTGAGCATCTGCGCCCATCCCAGCAGCGACTCGGCCTGGGTGTCGCCCGGGGACAACGTGAGCGCTTTGGTGAGGGCCTGGACCGCGCCCGGGTGGTCCCCCAGGGAGATCAGGCTCCAGCCCTTCTGGATGAAAGTGGAGGCCCCGATATGGTCGGCCATCACCGGCACCGCGCCGGTGAACTGCGGCGCCTGGTCGCCGCTCTCGCCCTGGGCCAACTGCTTATAGCGATCCACCAGGACCCGGATCTCCTCCTTCAACCCGGAGAGATCGGCGATCGCCTGGTCCACGGTCTTGAAGAGCGCGATGATGTCCTTCTTGAGCTGCTCCCGGCGCTCGGCAGCCTGCGGCTGGTCGAGCCTCCTGGCAATCTCGGCGTAGGTCGCCCGCAGCGGCCCGACGATCGGGTCACTCATCGCTTGGTCCCCACCAGCAGCTCGTCGAGGGCTATCCGTTCCGTGGACGTCAGCAGTTTGGAGGCGGCGAGCACGATGACGGTCCGCTGCTCCAGCCGGACGATCCCCGAGATGTACCCGGCGGCCAACCCGCGCACCAACGCGGGGGGCGGGGTGACCCGCTCGGCGGCCACCCGCAAGACCTCCCGTACGGCGCTCACGACCACGCCGACCCGCCCCTGCTCCAGCTCCACGATGATGATCCGGGTCTCGTCGGAAAGCGGCGCCGGGGCGCCCACGCGGGTGCGAAGGTCGATGACTGGCACCACGCCATCCCCGTAGGGTAGCAGGCCCTCCAAGAACGGCGGCGCGTTGGGCAGGGGCTCGGGAGCCTGGTGCCGCAGCACGCGCTCCACCTGAAAGATGTTGAACCCGAACTCGGCGTCCCCAAGGCGGAATACGACCAGCTGGACTTCGTCGCTACTCTCTGCCATTCACTACCCCGTTTGTGGGCCACACCCCACAGGCATCGCCACCCATCGGCGACGTTTCACCGCAGAGACCGCAGAGATTCCAAAGAGAGAGCGCAGAGGTTGTTGTTTGTGAGGGCGCTATCCAATCCCTTCTCTGCGCGTTCTCTGCGTTCTGCGCCCTCTGCGGTGAAAACTCACCGGGTGCACTGCCAGGCGCGTTGGCGCCGCGTTAGAGCCGTGCAAGCAAGGCCTGCACGTCCAGCACCGGAATCAGGTCGCCGTCATGCTGAGCCACGCCGATCGCGCTGGGTCCAGTCCACTCGGCCGGCAGCGGCAGGACCTGCCCCTGGGCAGCGAGATCCACTTCATCCACCTCGAACGCGACCGACCGGCCGCCGGCGCCGGCTACGACCAGCGTCGGAGGCGCCACGGCGGGGCGGGCCTGGCCCGTGACCAGGCCCTCGAGATGCACCCGTGGCAGGAGCCGGCCGCGCACGGCCGACAGGCCCCGCACCGCCGGGTGCGCCGCGGGCACGACGACCACCTCCGCCGCGTCCATCACTTCCACCACCTCGCTGAGGGGGACGCCGTAGCGGGCCCGCCCGGACCGCACCAACAGGTATGACGTCATGCCCCGTCGCTCGATCGCACCAGCCCATTGAGGCGCTCCGCGATGGCGCCTAGCGGCAGGGCCTCCTCCGCTCCCCCCGCGTTGAGCGCGGCTTGGGGCATGCCAAACACCACGGCGCTAGCGCGGTCTTGCGCCAAGCCGCGACCGCCGGCGCGGCGCAACGCCGCGAGCCCGGCCGCTCCATCCCGCCCCATGCCGGTCAACACCACGCCGATGGCGTTCGGCCCGTAGGCCGCCGCCACCGACTCGAACAGCACATCGGCAGCCGGCCGGACGCCCCAGCGTGACGGCCCGCGCTCCAGGCGGATGCTGACGGCGTGGCCCAGCCGCACTACCCGCATATGATAACCTCCCGGTGCCAGGTACGCCGTGTCGGCCGACACCACCGCGCCATCCGCCGCCTCGATCACGGCCAGCGCGCTCAACTCCTGCAGGCGCTCGGCCAGGCTGCGCGTGAAGCCGGCCGGCAGGTGCTGGACGATCAGGACCGCAGCGTGGGCGCCGGGCACCAGCCGCGGCAGGATCTCTGCCAACGCCCGCGGGCCGCCGGTGGAGGCCGCGATCGCGATCACCAGCCGGGCGGGCCGCCCGGGGGCCGTCGTGGGCCGCGGCAGGGGGCCCGGCACCGCGGCGAGCGCCGGCACCCGGGTCGGGTCCGCCACGCAGGCCGCCTCCAGCGCCGCCAGCAGCGCCGGCCCGAGCAGATCGAGCCCGGACCGGTCGTCCCCCGCCGGCTTCCCCACGATCTCGACCGCGCCCAACTCCAGCGCGCGGATCGCCTGCGACGAACCGGGCGCGGCGTGGGCACTGACGACCACAATGGGCCGGGGAGCTTCCCGCATGATCGCCGCGATGGCGCCGAGCCCGTCCAGCACCGGCATCTCGACGTCCATGGTGATCAGGTCGGGCGCGGCGCGATGGAGCTCGGCCAGCGCCTGGCGGCCGTCGCGCGCCGTCGCTACCACGCGGAATCGCCCCGACGCCTCGATCACATCGGCCAGCACCCGTCGCATGAGGGCGCTGTCGTCCACGATCAGGACGCCCGGCAGCCGCTCAGAGGACATGGTCCTCCCGCCCCACCGAGCGGATCACCGCGGTGCCGCGCCGCAGGTCGAACCACACGGACCGTCCCAACGTCTCGCCGACGCTCTCGCCCACGATGGGAATGCCCGCGGCGCGCAGCGCGGCCCGCGCGGCCAGGGTGTTGCGCTCTCCCATGGACACCGTGCCGGCCACCAGCAGGTTGGCGAACATGCTGGCGCCCCCCACCAGCCGCGCGGCCATGCGCGCCACGTCCGCGCCTTCGGCTTTCATGGCGCCCACCAGGAGAGGCACGGCGGTTTCGGCGGCGCGCGCAGGCCGATCGCGGTCCCGGCTCAGCGACGCCGACGGGAGGACGACGTGAGCCAGTCCCGCCACGCAGGCGTGCCGGTCGTGCAGGATCACGGCCACGCAGCTGCCGAGTCCCAGCGCCACCAGCACGCCGTCGTCCCGCACCACGGCGTACTCGCCCATGCGCACCACGATCTCGCGGGCGGGCACGCTCATCGCCGCCGGTAGATCCGCTCCCGCGGGTTCTGAAGCACCAGCCGCGCGCGGGCCTCGCCGCGGATGGTCTCCACCTTGCCCAGCACCAGGTACCCGCCGGGTGCCAGCGCGTCGGTGAGGAGCGAGGCGATGCGTTCCTGGGTTCGGGTCTCGAAGTAGATGACCACGTTGCGGCAGAGCACGAGATCGTAGGGCGCTGCGGGCGGCGGCTCGCGGGTGAGATCGTGCCGGCCCCGGCGAATCAGGCGCCGCACCTCCGGCGCGAGCACCACCGGATCCTGACCCTGGAAATAGCGGCGGGTGAGACGGGCGGGAAGGTCCTTGATCGCCGCGCGGGGGTAGCTCCCCTGGGCGGCGCGCTCCAGGCTCGCCCCGTCGTAATCCGTGGCATCGATGATAGCCGGTGGTGTGGGCGATCCTTCGCGGCGCGCCTGCTCGAGCAGCAGTATCGCGAGTGTGTAGGGCTCCTCGCCGGCTGCACAGCCCGCCGACCAGCAGCGGAGGGCGCCGGCCCGCCCCCGCCACAGTTCCGGCAGGACGGCGGTCGCGATCAGCTCCCAGGTTTCGGGGTTGCGGTAGAACCGGGAGACGTGGATGGTCAGCGCGTCGAGCAGACGTTGGGATTCGGCGGGGTCCCGGCGGAGGAGAGCAGCATAGGCGTCGTAGCTGTGAACCGCCCGGGCGCGCATGCGCACGCCGATGCGCCGCCGGATGCAACCCTCCTTGTACGCGTCGCACCGGAACCCGTGGGTCTTCGCGATCTCGTGCATGAGGGCCTGGAACGCGGGCTCTAGGGCCCCTGGGGCCCCGCGGCTCACGCCAGGGCGCTCATGGCGTCGAGATTGGCGCGCGCGAGCTCATGCTTGGGGTTGAGCTCCAGGGCCTGGTGCCACATGCGGGCGGCGGAGTCGCGATCCAGCCGCTTGTAGGCGATGTTGCCCAGCTTGAAGTACACGTCGTCCCCCAGCCGGGGATCGAGCTTGATGGCGCGCTGATAGGCGTCCCACGCCTCGTCGTAGTTGGTCTGGCGGTAGAGCACGTCACCCAGGTTTTTCGACAGTTGCGGCAGCGAGGGTTCCTCCACCAGGGCCGCGCGCAACACCTCCACCGCCTGGTCCAGATTCCCCATCAGCTCCAGCAGGGCCGCCAGGTTGTTCCGCAGGACCACCGCCTGGGGGTACAGCTCGATGCCCTCCCGCAGCTGCGCCTCGGAGGCGTCGAGCTCGCCTTCCGCCGCCGCGGCCAGGGCCCGGGCCCAGTACCAGACCGGGGCCAGGCGCTTGTCACCGGCCACCTCGCGCGCGCGATCCAGCCGGCCACCGGCCACTTGGGCATCGCCCCGGAGCAGCGCCGCGATGCCCCACCCGATCAGGTGGCGCGGGTCATTACGCCCCCGGGCCGCCGCCTCCCCGTAACAGCTCTCCGCCTGTTCCAGCTGCCCGGCGCGCTCGTGGGCGTAGGCCAGATTGTGGAGCACCGCGGCCTGGCCGCCGCCACGCTCGGCCGCCTGGGTGAAATGCTCCACCGCGTCGGTCCACTTGGCCTGCTTCAAGGCCACCAGGCCCAGGTAGAAGAAGGCGCTGCCGTCGGTGGGGCGCAGCTCGGCCACGCGCCGGAATTCCCGAGCCGCCTCGTCCAGCATGGCGGTGCGGTAGAACGCGATCCCGAGGTTCCGGTGCTCATCGACGCGGGCGTCGCCCGCGGCGCTCGCCGTCGCCTGGCTCCGCCCGGCCCGCTGCGCGAACCCCGCCGTGAGCAGCCCGTACAACGCCTTGCCCACGTCGAACTCGACCAGCCCCGAGTCCTCGATCACCCGGGTCACGTCGCGCGTGCCGTCCAGCAGGGGCAGGATCCGCTGCTGCTCCGGCGTCAGCTCGACGTCCTCGGCGATGGCCAGCCGGTCGCGATCCAGCCGGAAGATGAGATCGAACGAGGGGACCTTCTTCTCGATGAGGCTCCATTCGTCCACCCGCCGGGCCCCTTCCAGCAGCAGCGACTCCGGGTTGATGGACACCAGAAAGTCCCGGGGCTCAGGGCGCACGTCGGCCTCGAAATTGAACGTCCCTCGCGTCCAGGTGAACAGGAAGTAGACCGCTTCCTGGATCTGCATGCGCATGTAATGCTCGAGGTCGGCCTGGGACAGCGCCCCCGAGTCGATGAGCAGCTCGCCCAGCCGTTTGTCCCGCGCGCGCGTCTGACGCTGGATGGCCTGGTCCAGCTGTTCCTGGCTGATCTTGCCGTTCTTGACCAGGATGTCGCCCAGGCGATCGCGCCGGTTCACGATCGACGCGTAACAGATCCGGCCCTTCTCGAAGTACACGTGGGCGATGTTGTTGCGGTCCACGATGGACAGGCACCCGGTCTTTTGCCCCAGGGCCAGGAGCTGCAGCACGTCCGGCAGCGACGCTTCCTTGAGGCTCCCGCGAATGGCCATCAGGACAGGTCCTCCACCAGGCGCTCGGCCGGGTTAGGCCAGGACCAGACGAACTTCTCATGACTCTTCACGATCCCCACCGGCGAGGCGATCAGCCCGCTGGTCCGCAGCGACACGGACGCCCGCGCCCGCGGTGGGGCTGCGCCTTCGAGTAGCTCGCGGGCCAGGGCGGCGGTAGGCATCGCGCCGCGGGCTTCCGCGGCGCTGAGCACCCGCTGCACCAGGCCCAGCACGGCGCGCACCGAGTCCGCGGCCCGGGCGGCGAGATAGTCCACCAGATCGCTGTCGGGCTCGCCCGCTTGGGACCCCAGCTGGCGGCGAATCACCGCCTGGCGCAGGTCGCGGTCGGGTGGTGCCAGCTCCGCCACCAGGCCGCCCTCGAAGCGGGAGATGAGGCGATCCTCCAGTCCCGGCACCGCGCGCGGCGGGGCGTTGGCGGTGAACACCAGCTGCCGTTGCGCGGCCGCCATGTGGTTGAACAGGTGGAACAGCTCCTCCTGGGAGCGCTCTTTCCCGGCCAACAGGTGCACGTCGTCCAGCAACAGGGCCGTCACGCGCCGGTAGCGTGCACGCCACGGATCGACGCGGCCCTGCTCGATGGCCTGGACCAGCTCGTCCAGAAAATCCTGGGCCGACAGACACGCCACGATGGCGCCCCGCGCCTTGGCGAGCAGGTTGCCGATCGCGTGCAGCAAGTGCGTCTTCCCCACGCCCGCCGGTCCGACCAGGACCAACGGGTTGTATCGGCGGCCGGGCTGTTCGCCGGCGGCCCGCGCCGCGCTCAAGGCGACCTTGTTGGCCTCGCCGCCGGCGTATTCCTCGAAGGTCCACAGCGCCGACGGCCCGGGCGGGGGAGACAATCCTTCGCTGGCCCGCTGCACCAGCGCCTCGGCGTCGGTCACCCGATCCGGGTCACGGAATACCGAATCGCCGGCGCCGGTCGGGTCCATCGCCGTCATTGCGGCTTCGAGCTCGCGCAACCGCTCGACGTCCCGCTCGAACTGCCGGATCACCGCTTCCGAATTGACCGGCGCCTCCTGGTTCAGCAGCGCCTCCAGACGAGCCGTCCGGTACCCTTCCCCTTCCCAGCGCATGATCGCCTCGGCCACCCGCCGGCGCCATTCTTCGACCTGCCGGGTCAACACCGACGTCACGTCGCTCAGGAAGTCGGAGAATTCGTCGGCCGGCGGGGGCGGAGGCGGCGCCGCGACGGCCGGCGCCTCCCCGCCCTCCCAGCCCAGCAACGCCGTGGCGGACTCGGGCGTGAGCGGGGCCTCGTTGACCGCCTGGAACGCGGCCAGCCGATTGAGGGTGCCGAGCAGCTCCCGCACGTTCGCCGCCTCGAACCCGGCCACCGCTTCCAGCACGCCGGGCCCGAACTCCGCGCCGCGCTCCTCGGCGCGGTGCCGCAGGATGGCGAGGCGGGTCTCGTAGTCGGGCCGCCCGATATCCACGATCAGGCCGCCCGCGAACCCCGACACCAGGCGCTCGTCCAGCCCCTCGATCTCCGACGGCGGCCGGTCGCTGCTCAGCACGATCTGCTTGTCGGCCTCCTGAAGCTGGCCGATCAGCCGCAGCAGCTCCGCCTGCATCTCGCGCCGGTGGGTGAGAAACTGGACGTCGTCAATCAGCAGGACGTCGACGTTCAGGAACCGGTGGCGGAAGGCGTCGCTCTGCCCCGCCGCCACGGCGGCATGAAACGCTTCGACGAACTCCTCCAGGGTCAGATACTCCACCACCACGCTGGCGTTCACCTGCTTGGCCTGCTGGCCGACGGCCATCAGCAGGTGGGGCATCTTGGCCAGGTCCGAGACGAACGGGATGCCCTCGGTGTCCTTGCCCAAGGCCAGCGTCAGCCTCGATTCCTGGCGCTGGAACTTGGCGTGACCGATCACGTCCTTGAGCCACACGGTCTCGCGCTCGTTGTTGGGGATTTCAATCCCCACGAGCGAGCGGCCCGGAAT
>JACPAP010000028.1 GCA_016180765.1 Gemmatimonadota bacterium | reverse complement strand
CCGCCCTTCGACACCGCCCTCGACCGGGCGGGGTTGGATAGCCGGAGCGTGGACCACGTGCCGCTCGACGTGCACGTGGGGAGCATCGCGGTGCGCCAGTTCATCGAGACGCGCCAACCGCCGGTGTCGCTCCACGGCCACGTGCACGAGTCGGCGCGGCTCACCGGCCGCTGGAGCGAGCGGATCGGCCGCACCCACGCCTTCTCCGCCGCGCACGACGGCCCCGAGTTGGCGCTGGTCCGGTTCGACCCGGACAACCTCGAGCGGGCCTCACGGGAGCTGCTCTAGCGACCGCGCGGTCCTTTCATCGGGAGCTTGCGGGCTGCGTCGGTGACGGCGCCGATCTTCACGGCGTAGCTGGTCTGTCGCCGGACGTCGTCGTCGGTCACGTAATGAACGTCCAGCAGCCCGGCCGTTTTGACGCCGGTCCGGAGGAAATTCAGCTCCGCCAGGCTCAAGACCGGGAAGCGGTGTTGCGGCTGTGAAGGCTGTGTGAAACTGGCACAGGTACCCGCTTGCGATGAATCGTCGCAGGTATATATTTCTTCCCGCATGATTGATGCAGTAGACACCGTTATCCTGAAGATCGTTCAGGACAACGCCAGGACCACCAACGCCGAGATCGCCCGGCAGGTAGGCATGGCGCCGTCGGCTATCTTCGAGCGGATCAAGAAGTTAGAGGCCGCCGGGCTGATCCGGGGCTACCACGCCCTGTTGAGCAGCAAGGAGCTTGGCTTGGGGCTGGTGGCGTTCGTGTTCGTGCGGGCGGACGACAAGGCCGGCGAGTTGGCCGTGGGGGACTGCCTGGCGCAGATCCCCGAAGTCCAAGAAGTGCACCATGTGGCCGGCGAGGACTGCTACCTCGCCAAGGTCCGGGCCAAAGACACCGAAGCCCTGGGCCGGCTGCTTCGCGAGCGATTCGCCGGGATCGAGGGCGTGCGATCTACCCGAACCACGATCGTGCTCAACACGCTGAAGGAGAGTGTGGAGATCCCCGTGCGGGACAGTTTGACAGCAAAAACCGGATAGAGCCTCGCCGGTCGTACCCTCTAGATTGCGGCCGCGAGGTGATACCATGACCACAGCACTGGAAATGACCGTTCGCTCTCTTTCCGACGCCCGCTGGCAGGCGGTGCAGGCCCGTGACCGGACGTCGGACGGCCGCTTCGTGTACGCGGTGCGCTCGACCGGCATCTACTGCCGGCCGTCGTGCCCTTCGCGGCGGCCCCACCGAAACCGGGTGGAATTCTTCGACCTCCCCGCCCTGGCGGAGCGCGCCGGGTTCCGCCCGTGCCATCGGTGCCAACCTGACAGCGCGGCGATTAACGATCCCAGCCTCGAGCTGGCGCAGCGGGTCTGCCGGCTGATCGACGAGCGACCCGACGGCGACGTTCGTCTCGGGCATCTCTCGGCAGCCCTGGGGAAGAGCGCCTACTACCTGCACCGCACGTTCAAGCGGGTCGTGGGTCTGACGCCGCGGCAGTACGCGGCGTCGCGCCGGCTGGCGCGCCTGAAGCGCGAGCTCCGCGCCGAGGAGACGGTAAGCCGCGCGCAGTTCGCAGCGGGATACGGATCGAGCAGCCGACTGTACGAGCGAGCGGACCAGGACCTGGGGATGACGCCGGCCACCTACCAACGTGGCGGGGTGGGGGCGCGCATCGGATACACCCTGGTAGACACCTCGCTCGGCCCGCTGCTGGTGGCCGGGACGGAGCGCGGGTTGTGTGCCGTGCGCTTCGGAGACCGGGAGGCTGCACTGACGCACGGTCTCAGGGAGGAGTTTCCCGAGGCGGAGCTGGTGCGCGACGATCCGCGGGTGAATCTCTGGGCCCGGGTGGTGCAGGCGCAGGTGAACGGCCTCAAGCCCAGCTCGCTGGTGCCGCTCGACGTGCAGGCCACGGCGTTCCAGTGGCGGGTCTGGCGGGAGCTGCGCCGCATTCCGCTGGGACAACGGCGAACCTACCGCGACATCGCGACGGCGATCGGGCGTCCACGCGCCACGCGCGCCGTGGCCCGGGCCTGCGCCACCAATCCCGCCGCCGTCGCCATTCCCTGTCATCGCGTGGTGCGCGAGGATGGTGGGCTGGGTGGGTATCGGTGGGGCGTGGAGAGAAAGCAGGCCTTGTTGGAACGGGAAACGGGAAACGGGGAAAGGGAAACGTAGTGCTCGCTGGGTATCGATCGACGGACAACGGATAACGGATAACGGACAACGTGTCCCGACATAAAGCGCGGCTCCTGGTCGCCTTCGCCGCCGTCTACGTCATTTGGGGCTCGACCTACCTCGCCATCCGGTGGGCCATCGAGACCATGCCCACGTTCCTCATGGCGGGGGCCCGGTTTCTGGTCGCCGGAACGGTTTTGTACGTCTGGGGCCGCTGGCGCGGCGCCCCGAAGCCCACCCTCGCCAACTGGCGGGATGCGGCGATCATCGGCGGGCTCTTGCTGCTGGGCGGCAACGGGGGAGTGGTGTGGGCCGAGCAGTACGTGGCCAGCGGGCTCGCGGCGCTGCTGGTGGCCACTGAGCCTCTGTGGGTGATTCTGCTCGACTGGGCCAGGCCCGGCGGTACGCGGCCCACGGGCGGCGAAATCCTGGGGTTGGTGCTGGGCTTCGGCGGCGTGGTGCTGCTGATCGGCCCTACCAATGTGGGGCAAGCCCAGGTGCACCCAGTAGGGGCGCTGGTCTTGATCGGCGCCACCCTGTCCTGGGCGGTGGGATCGCTGTACTCCCGGGGCGCCAAGCTCCCGCGGGCGCCGTTCCTCACCACGGGGATGAACATGCTGGCGGGCGGCGCGCTGCTCACGCTGGTGGGGACGATGTCCGGCCAGTGGGGCGGCGTGGAGGTCGCGGCGATCTCGCTCAAATCTTGGTTGGCCCTGCTTTACCTCATTGTGTTCGGCGCCATCGTGGGATTCACCGCGTACCTGTGGATCCTTCGCGAGGCTACGCTGGCCACGGCCTCGACCTACGCCTACGTGAACCCGGTGATCGCGGTGTTTCTGGGTTGGGCGTTGGCGGGCGAGGCCATCACGCCGCGCATCGTCGCCGCGGCGGCGGTGATCGTGGGATCGGTGGTCATCATCACGCTGGCCAGGACCCCCGCGTTCCGCACCGCCAGGAGCATGGTGCGGCGCGCGGCCACGTGGACGGTGACGCGGCGGCAGGCGGCGTGAACCTTGGCTAGGCGCAGGGAGCAGCCCCCCGGCAGAGGTTGACGCGAGTCCGAGCCGGATGCAGTCTTGCACCATCCGCTCCCCGAGGTCTTCATGCCCTCCTACACGCTGACCGTAAACGGCAAACAACAGACCGTAGACGTTGCCGCCGACACGCCGCTTCTCTGGGTGCTGCGCGACAACCTGGGCCTCACCGGCACCAAGTACGGCTGCGGCATCGCCCAGTGCGGGGCCTGCACCGTGCACCTGGGCGGCGTCGCCACGCGCTCGTGCATGACGCCCATCAGTGCGGTGGGCGGCAAGCCGGTCACCACCATCGAGGGCCTGTCGTCCAGTGGCAGCCATCCCGTCCGGCGGGCCTGGATCGCCGAGGACGTGCCGCAGTGCGGATACTGCCAGCCGGGTCAGGTGATGGCGGCGGCGGCGCTGTTGGCCAGAACCCCCCGGCCCACCGACGCGCAGATAGACGCGGCCATGACCAACATCTGCCGTTGCGGGACCTACCAGCGCATTCGTGCGGCCATCCACCGCGCGGGGCAAGGAGGTGCCCGATGACCCCCCGCGCCCAGATCAGCCGCCGGGAGTTCCTGCAGAACGCCTCCGTGGCTGGTGCCGGACTGGTGATCGGTTTCCATCTGCCCCCGGGGTGGAGAAACGCTGTCGCTTCTCCCGCTTCTCGCGCTGCTCCGGCCGCCAGCCTCAACGCCTGGCTTCGCATCGGCACCGACGAGAGCGTGCTGGTGCTGGTGGACCGCTCCGAGATGGGCCAGGGTGTCGCCACCTCGCTGCCGATGCTCCTCGCCGAGGAGTTGGAAGCGGATTGGTCCAAGATCCGGATCGAGTTTGCTCCCGCCGACAAGGCCTACATCAACCCGCTGTTCGGCATGCAGGGCACGGGCGGCAGCACCAGCGTCCGCGCCGCGTGGATGCCGCTGCGCCAGGCCGGGGCGGCCGCCCGCGAGATGTTGATCACGGCGGCGGCGCAGACCTGGAACGTGCCTCCCTCTGAATGCCGCGCCGAGAGGGGAGTGGTGATCCATGGGCCCAGCAACCGGCGCCTCACCTTCGGACAGCTGGCCGAGCGGGCCGCGGCCCTGCCGGTGCCGCAGGACGTGCCGCTCAAGGATCCCAAGGGCTGGAAGATCATCGGCACGCGCGTCCGGCGGCTCGACACAGCGCCCAAGGTGGATGGGACGGCGCAGTTCGGGATGGACGTGAAGGTCCCGGGCATGCTGGTGGCGGTGATCGCCCGCTCCCCGGTGTTCGGCGGCAAGGTGGTCAGGTTCGACGCCACCCAGGCGAAGGCCGTGCCCGGCGTACGGGCCGTGGTGCAGGTATCGGCCGGCATCGCCGTAGTGGCCGACGGATACTGGCCGGCGAAGCAGGGCCGCGACGCGCTCAACGTGACCTGGGAGGAGGGCCCCACCGCGGCGGTCTCCAGCGCCACCATTTCTCAGCTCTTCGCTCGGCGGGGCGAGGAGGCGGGCGCCGTGGCGCGGCACGATGGCGATCCCGATGCGGGAATGTCCGGCGCCGCCAGCACGCTCGGCGCGACGTACGAGCTGCCCTTCCTGGCTCACGCGACCATGGAGCCGATGAACTGCACGGCTCACGTCCGCGCGGATAGCGTGGACATCTGGGTCCCAACTCAGTTCCAAACCGGGGCGCAGCAAATGGGCGCCGGGATCGGCGGCGTGCCGTCGGAGAGGGTGCAGGTACACACCACGTACCTGGGCGGCGGGTTCGGCCGGCGCTTCGAGCTGGACTTCATTCAGGAGGCGCTGGAGGTCTCCAAGGCCGTCTCCGCACCGGTCAAAGTGATCTGGTCGCGCGAGGACGACACGCAGCACGCGCAGTACCGCCCCGCCAGTTACCACCGCTTGCGCGCCGGCCTCGGCCCGGCCGGCCAACCGGTGGCCTGGACCCACCGGATCGTGGCGCCTTCGATCATGGCCCGCGTGTTCCCCGACACCGTGAAGGACGGATTGGACGGCGAGGCCGTGGAAGGTGGGGTCGCCATGCCGTACGACGTCCCCAACGTGCACGTGGACTACCAGCTGACGGACACGGGGATTCCGGTCGGCTTCTGGCGGTCGGTGAACAATTCGTTCAACGCCTTCGTGGTCGAGAGCTTCATTGACGAGCTGTCGCACGCGGCCAAGAAGGACCCCTACCAGTATCGGCGGGACTTGCTCGCCAAGGCACCGCGCCACCTGGCCGCGCTGAACCTGGCCGCGAGCCGGGCCGGATGGGGCACGCCGCTCCCGGCGGGACGCGCCCGCGGCATCGCGGTGTACAAGTCGTTCGAGAGCTTCGTGGCCCAGGTCGCCGAGGTCTCGGTCGCGAGAGATGGGACCGCGCGGGTGCACCGGGTGGTGTGCGCGGTGGACTGCGGTCCGGTGGTGAACCCCGGGATCGTCGAGGCCCAAATGCAGAGCGGGATCGTTTACGGCCTCACGGCGGCGCTCTGGGGCGAGATCACCATCGACCGGGGGCGCGTCCGGCAGAGCAACTTCCATGACTACCGCATGCTGCGGATGAGCGAGATGCCGGTGATCGAGGTGCACATCGTGCCCAGCACCGATGCCCAAGGAGGCGTGGGCGAGCCGGGGACACCGCCCATCGCGCCGGCGGTGTGCAATGCGCTCTTCGCGTTGACCGGGAAACGGATCAGGACATTGCCGATCGGCAAGATCGCCTGAACCGACGTACAACGTACATCGCACAACGTGCAACGGGGCAGGCTGGCCAATCCCCGTTGCACGTTGCACGTTGTACGTTGCACGTCTTCGACTCTGGAGGTCTGACCATGGCGCCGCACGTCACGCGTCGTTGGCTCGTCGCCCTCAGTCTGACCACGCTTGGAGGGCCCGCCCTCGCTCAAGCCCCCTCACCCTTTGGCGATCTCGCGGCCGGCCCCTACCGCCGCCTGGTGATCCGCAACGCCATGGTGATCCCTGGCCACGGCGGTCCGCCGGTGGGGCCGTACGACATCGTGATCCAGGGGAACACCATCACCGACATGATTCCCTTCGACCCCGTGACCGCCGAGCGGCGGGGCGCCACCGATCGGGCCACGGGCGACCGCGTGATCGAGGCCAACGGCATGTACCTGATGCCGGGGATGATCGACCTGCACATGCACCTCCGGCAACAGCCGCAGCCGATCGAGTACGTCTACTACCTCAAGCTGGCGCACGGAGTGACGACCCTGGTCCCCGCGGCGGACCGGGGGCTCGACAGCGCCATGCAGCAGGCTAGGGCTTCGGCGGACCACAAGATCCTGGCGCCGCGGATGTACCCCATCTGGGGCTGGGGTGCCGGGACCAACTACAAGCGGGAGGAGCTGGAGAACCCGGCCAACGCGCCCAGGATCGCCCGTGACATGGTGGGCAAAGGCGCGCATGTGGTGAGCGTGGGAGACATCGCCTGGAGTCAGGAGTTGTTCGGCGCGGTGTGTAAGGCCGTGTGGGATGCCGGCGGCATCACCACGGTGCACCTGCCGCCGTCCACCAACGCCGTGGTCCAGGCGCTGGATGCCGCGCGGCTCGGCGTCACCATGATCGAACACCACTACGGGTACGCCGAAGCCTCGCTGGACCGGAAGGTTCAGGACTTCGGCCGGGAGTACAACTACAACAACGAGAACGACCGCTTCCGCTACGCGGGCAAGGTGTGGACCGAGGCGAACGAGCAGCGGCTCCTCGGCGAGGTGGCGGATTCCTTAGTGCGGTATGGCGTCACCATGCTCCCCACCCGGGTCGTGTACGAGGCCAACCGGGACATCGAGCGAGCGCAGAGCCTGCCGTGGCATGAGAAGTACACCCACCAGGCGCTGATCAACTGGAACCTCCCCAACCCGGCGTTTCACGGATCCTACCACTACGACTGGACCTCGGACGACGAGTCCTACTGGTATCGGGCGTTCGAGCTGTGGGGCGACTTGATCTACCAGTTCAATAAGCGCGGGGGCCGAGTGGCCTACGGCACCGATGACAACTACATCTGGGCCACCCCGGGGTTCTCCAACGTCCGCGAGCTCCAGTTGCTGCGGGAAACGGGGCTCCACAGCCTGGAGGTGCTCAAGGCCGCCACGCAGAACAGCGCCCACACGCTGCGGCAACCGCGTCTGGGCCTGGTACATCCGGGCTACCTCGCCGACCTGGTAATGGTGGACGGCAACCCCAACTACAACCTGCGGTTCCTCTATTCCTTCGGCGCGCTGACGCTGGACCGGGACGGCAAGATGCGCCGCACCAGGGGGCCGGTGTACACCATCAAGGATGGAATCGTCATTGACGACGCCAAGCTCATGGCCGAGGTGGAACGGATGGTGGCGGAGTCGAAGAAGGGCGTGGGGCCGAATGTGGTGACGGAGCCGTTTGTGGTGGTGCCCAACGGCAAACCGTAAACGACGTGCAACGTACAACGGGCAACGCGCAACGGGAATCGCGCGGCCCGCCCCCGTTGCACGTTGTACGATGCACGTTGCACGTTTTTTCGGTCTAACGGCCCAGAACCAGGTTCACCCCAAACCCCAGCCGAAACGGGGTCCCTCCATCCAGGAACGTCACCCGGCCCTCGGCGTACGGCCGGATCGCCGAGTCGCGCCGCGGTGGCGGATGGAGGCCGACGAGAATGTTGGGGCCGACGTCGGTAGTGACCAAGTGGAAGATGCCGATGCCGCCGCCCGCGTAGAGCGACGAGAACCGTCCCAGCCGGATGGCCAGGTCTAGATTCAACTGCCAGGGATGGGTCCCGGCCGCGAAGTAGTAGTCACCCGAGGCCAGCGTCTCGAGCACTCGAGCGGGGACCCGGAGTTGGCCGCCCACGCTCCAATCGTCGGCGTCGAAGTCGTAGCCCACCCGGGGCCCGAGCTCGGGCGCCGGTCCCCGCACCACCCGCAGGCCCCGCCGCTGCGCCTGCGCCTCCTGGGGAAGCGCCGCGAGACTCGCCGCGACAAGAGCGACCGTGACGAACCCCGTCGAGAGTTTCCCGGTCCCCGGTTCCCGCTTCACGTGTCACGTCTCACGTTTCCCGTTTCCCCTCGCTCGGCCACGGCGACGATCGCGATCCCGCCCCGGACATTCTGATTGACCGTCACCCGCACCCACCGCGGCGCGATGGCGTAGACCACGTCTTCCGCGATCCGCGCGGCCAGCGACTCGCAGAACGCCCCCTCGTCGCGGTACGACCACAGATAGTACTTCAACGCCTTGGACTCGAGGCACCGCTTTCGGGGCGTGTACTCGATCACGACGCTCCCAAAGTCGGGCTGGCCGGTGCGGGGGCAGATCGAGGTGAACTCAACCGCCGTCATGGTGACGGTCTGGACGTCCGGCGCCTCGAAGGCTTCCGCCCTGAGCACCTCGCGGGCCTCCTGGGGGTTCTCCGGCCGTGGGATCGGCCCGGTGCGCGGCAGCTTACGCGTCATCGTCCTGCATCGCCCTCCATCCCCCTTCATCGCCCTGGTTAGTAGGTTTCCTGCATGCCCGGAACCAGCCCCAAGGCCGTCGTATTGCTCTCGGGCGGCCTTGACTCCGCCACGACCTTGGGCGTGGCCCGCGCCCAGGGCTTTGAGACCTACGCCCTGTCGTTCCGGTACGGGCAGCGCCACGCGCTGGAAATCGAGGCGGCGAAGCGAGTGGCGCGCGCCCTCGGCGCAAGGGAACACATCGTGCTCGACGTCGATCTGGCGGCGTTCGGCGGCTCCGCCCTCACCGACGATATCCCGGTCCCCAAG
>JACPAP010000023.1 GCA_016180765.1 Gemmatimonadota bacterium | reverse complement strand
CCAGTTGGGGCCGAGGTCGCCCGGACCGGGACCGTAGCTGTGACCCAGGTCTAGCACGTGCTCCTTGTAGATCTGGGCGTGGCACTCCCCGCACTTGATCTCCGCCACGCGACCCTTGCTCGCCGAGATCGTCGTGTGGTTGGTGCCGTGGCAGTCCGCGCAGTTGAACTCCCGGCGGGCGTGTACCACGCGTGCGTTCTGGGTGCCGGCGCGCCCCATCGCGCCCGCCTCGAACTGGGCCACGATCGTCGGATTGAGGCGGCGGTGGCACGCCGCGCAGGACTGGGGACTCTGCTCTCCCTGGGGCGTGTCCCGGCGCAGCCGCGCCGGCGCCGGCGGCAGCCCGCGCAGGTACTCGTGGATGGCGCGCGCGTCCTCGGTGCTCACCACCTCCTCGGGAAAGGCCGGCATGATCGCGCGCGGCGTCCTGACCTGCGCGAGAAAGGCGTCGAACGACAGCGCCGTCCGCCCCAGCTCCGGCCCTACCCCTCCGCGCCCGCTGGCGCCATGGCACCCGAGGCACCCCTTGGCGATGTAGAGCTGTTCGGCCGCCTCGTTCGCCTGCTGAGCCCGCGCCGGCGCCGCCCGGTGCAAGGCGCCTACCAACACCAGGCCGACCACGTGAAGGACCGCGCGACGGAAGAAACCGCGAAACGAGTCACCAGAGGAGGTTGCCATGAGCCGGCTCCGAGACTGGAATGATGACTTCCCAAACCCAGGCTGGGCGCTAGAGTAGGGTTGCTGCCGGCGGGTCGCAAGAGGACAACACACCCTCTCGGAGCGCAGTCATGACACGAGTTGTCGCAATTACGGCCATGACCCACGCTTCGACTGCAGGCTGGCAGACAGGGGGAGTGACCGGCACGCCGCGGGTACCGCAAAGGGACCGGGCTGGTGTAGGCCTCTCGTTTCGCCCGAAGTGGGCCTGCCGTTCCTGAGCCCTGGCTGTAGACCCGTTGCGCAGCCCGGTGACTCACCCGCCTATTTGTCCCCCATGACCGGCAGACTCTGCACCGGCTGCGGCCGCTCCACGCCCGAGGCGGCGCTCCGCTGCCCCTCGTGCAACACTCTTCTTCCACCCCTTTCCGGGGCGGACCCCACCACCGGCCTCGCCGAAGATGTAGCCCGGGCCCTGGGCCCCGACTACGAGGTGGAAGACGTGATCGGCCGCGGCGGATACGCCGTGGTGTTCCGAGTCCACGACCAGCAGCTGGACCGAAAGCTCGCCGCCAAAGCGCTCTTCCCCGAGTTCGCCGCGGTGTCATCCATCGCCGAGCGATTTCGCCGCAGCGCAGATGGCCGCCCGCCTCACGCACCCCAACATCGTGCCGATCTACTTCGTGGGCCGAGAGGGCGACGTCCCCTGCCTGGTGATGCCGCTGGTGGAAGGCGAGCCGCTCTCCGCCCGGCTCCGCCGCGAAGGGCAGCTGATCATCCCCATCGCGTTGGGCGTGGCGCGGGACGTGGCGGCAGCCTTGGATTTCGCCCACCACGCACACGTGGTGCATCGCGACGTGAAGCCGGACAACATCCTGCTGGAGTTCGCCACCGGCAGGAGCCTGCTCGCCGACTTCGGCATCGCCAAGGCGCTGGCCCGCGACTCCGTGGTCACCGTGTCCGGCGTGATCATCGGCACGCCACACTACGTGTCCCCCGAGCAGGCCGCGGGCGATCGCGAGCTGGACGCCAGAAGCGACATCTACAGCCTCGGTATCGTGGTGTACGAGATGCTGGCCGGCAGCCCGCCGTTCGACAGCACCAGCGTGCAGGCAATTTTCCACCAGCACGCCACCGCGCCGGTGCCGCCGCTGGGCGCGCGGCGCGAGGACGTGACCGACGACATGGAGGCCATGATCCTCCGCGCGCTGGAAAAGGATCCCGGCAAGCGGTTCGCCGGAGCGGGCGAGTTCGTGCGAGCGCTGGAGCAGGCCGCCGGGCGAACCTCGCTCCGCCGCTCGGGGGGGACGCTGGTCGAGGTCCAGGGCACGGGCGACGCTTCGGTGTTTCGTACCCTGAACCCGGCGGCCGCTTCGGACGTGGCGTCCGCCAGGGACGTGACCAGCATGGCGGAAGCCGCCCGCGCGGCGGAAGCCCGGGCCATCGCGGCCGTCGAGCGGGTGGACGGGCAAGCCCTGTTGGACACGCTCCGCGCCCTGGGGAAGCGGGCCCGCGATCCCTACCCCGCCCTGCGCGAGCCGGTGCGGGACGCCCTGAGCCGCCTGGCCCGGGACGACGGCGTGGTCGAGACCCTGGCCGCCGTCTGGCGCCGCGGCGGCGAGGGGCAACAGGCCGCCGTCGAGGAAGCTCTTGCACTGCTCCTTCCTGACTGCGCCGAGGTGCTCTTGCGCCTGGCGCGGCGGGATCGCAGCGCCGAGGTGGTGCTGCTGGCCGACCGCGTGGGCGCATTGGACGACGCCGGGGCCGACGCCCTGGCCCGCGACCCCAGCGCCGGCGTGGTCCAGGCCTTTGCCACCGCCTTGGGCGAGAGCCTCCGCCCCACGGCGACCATTCAGCGATGGCTGGCGGCGGCCATCCGTCATCCCAACGCCGAGGTGCGGGCCCAGGTTCTGGGTGTGGCGGCGGCGCGCGGCGGCGTGGCGGCCGAGCACGTAGGCCGCCTGGCAGTCAGCGACCCGGCGCCGGCTGTCCGCCTCGCCGCGATTCGCGCCCTGGGCGCGTCCCGGCGGCGGGAGGTGCTGCCCCTTCTTGGCGCGGCGCTCCAACGACCCACGGCGCACGAACAACTCGCCGCTGTCGAGGCGCTGGGACAGATCCAGGCGCGCGAATCCGTGCCACTTCTCGTGGGCCTGTTCGAACGAACGCGGCTGATGAGGAAAGAACGCGGACCGCTGCAGCAGGCGGCGGCGCGGGCCCTGGCACAGCTACCCCGAGAGCTGGCCAAAGCAGCGCTGACGCAGCTGGCTCAGGATAAGGACCCCACGGTGGCGGGCATCGCGAGACAGGCGCTCGCGGACTAGGTCCGGGCACGTCATCCTAAGTGATGAGGGGTCGGTGGGTCCCGAAGGGCGCGTTAGTGCCCCGGCCGTGCGCTCCCATGCTTCGTTTGCGGTAGCACTACAGCGACCGGAGGGACCCACCGACCCCTCATCACCACGAGGTCCCAACGCTACGAACCGATCCCCAGTTCCCGCATCTTCTCGCGCAACTGGTTCACCGGCACTCCCAGTCGCTCGGCCGCCTTCTGGGGATCGTTCCCGGATTCCCGCAGCGCGTCGCGGACCGCCTGCTCCTCGATCACGCTCCGCGTCGCCGCCGCGGCCGCCGCGATGGACGACCGGCCGATGTGCTTCAGGAACTGCGCCGTGAACGGCTCCAGCGCGTCCCGCTCCCGGGCCAGCATCTCGCGCATCTCGGCCAACTGGGTTTCCGCGGCGCGCGCCGCCGGGGTGGCGGGGAACCGCTGGCACACCAGCGTCAGCTCGGGGATCGCCTTGCGCGGCGTCCGGAGCTTCTGGGTGTAGAGATCAATGATCTCCTGGATCACATACAGCTCCTGCCCCGGACCGAGGGTCGCGTCCGTGCGCACTCGGCGAAACCAGGTCAGGGCGTCGTCGTACTGCTGGAGCTTGTCGCGATGGAGCCGCGCTAACTGTAGGTACGGCTCGGGCTCCGCTGGGTTCTCGATGGCGTGCAGCTCATAGGCCGCGGCCGCCTCGGCGTAACGCCCGCGGATCACCAGCGACGCGGCGTAGGAGTATTGCGGCTTGTACGGGGTCGAGTCGCCGGAGGGGTTGTGGATCGTCTCGGCCATCGCGTGAGCCCGCCCCGCGACCCACATCGCGACGGCGTACACGAGGCCGGCGACTGCCGGGAAGCCGATGACCGCCCCGAAGACCGGATCGACTCCTTGCAGCTTTCCCTGTTGCTGGAGTAGCAACACCAATCGCGGCCCGGCCAGACCTCCCAATGCCACGCCGACCAGGAGGGCATACACGAGTCCCTTGAACCGAAACGCGCGCTCGGCGGCATCCACATCCCGGAGACGCTGGGCGGCCATGTCGTGCACATCCTCGCCGGGGAGGCGTCCATAGTACGGCGTACAGGCCCGACTCGGCCAGCCAACCCCCAGCGGGATTCCGTGGGCGCGCACCAGGCACCAACTTTGGAAGGTGAGACCGTGGTCCCGGTGTGTGTTTCACCGCGGTGAATGACGACGACATTTCAATTCGTCAAGGAGACCTCAGAATGCAGCGTGGAAGTCGTGCGGTGATGGTCATGAGCTTCTGGGCCTCAGCGGCGGCGGCTCAGGATCCGCGCCAGGCGGCGCTGGCTTCGCTGGATGCCAATTACCAGCGCTACACCCAAGTCGCCAAACAGATCTGGGACTGGGCCGAAGTAGGCTACCAGGAGACCCGCAGCTCGGCGCTGCTTCAGGAACAGCTGCGCGCCGCCGGCTTCCAGATCGAGGCGGGTGTAGCGGGAATGCCCACCGCCTTCGTGGCGAGCTATGGCCAGGGCAAACCCGTGATCGCCATCCTGGCCGAGTTCGACGCCCTCCCCGGCATCACGCAGGACGCGGTGCCGGTGCGCCAGGTGATCCAGAGCAAGGACGCGGGCCACGCCTGCGGGCATCATCTCTTCGGCACCGGCTCCACCGCTGCGGCGATCGCCGTCAAGGATTGGCTCGTCAAGAGTGAGAAAACCGGCACCGTACGACTCTACGGCTCGCCGGCAGAAGAGGGCGGCGCGGGCAAGGTGTATCTGGTGCGGGCGGGGTTGTTCAAGGACGTAGACGTAGCGCTCCACTGGCACGCCGGCGCGGCGAATGACGCGAGCCCCGGCAGCTCGCTGGCCAACAAGTCCGCCAAGTTCCGCTTCCATGGCGTCTCGGCCCACGCCGCCGGCGCCCCGGAGCGGGGACGCTCGGCGCTGGACGGCGTCGAGGCCATGAACCACATGGTGAACATGTTGCGTGAACACGTGCCGGACGTCACGCGCATTCATTACGTGATCACCAGCGGAGGCTCGGCGCCCAACGTGGTACCGGACTTCGCCGAGGTCTTCTACTACACGCGGCACCCGGATCCCGCGGAGGTCGCCAGAATCTTCGACCGCGTGGTCAGGGCCGCCGAAGGCGCGGCCATGGGCACCGGCACCACGGTGGACTACGAGGTGATCCACGGCATCTACGCGCTTCTCCCCAACGAGGCGCTGGCGCGGGTGATGGACAAGAATCTGCGGCAGGTGGGCGGCGTCACGTACACCGCCGAAGAGCGGGCCTTTGGCGAGAAGATCAGGGCGACTTTCGGCGACGACGCTCCCTCGCTCTCCAGCGCCGCCGAGGTACAGCCGTTTGGGCCGCGTGAAGCCGGCGGCTCGACCGATGTGGCGGACGTGAGTTGGGTGGTGCCGACCACCGGCCTCCGGACGGCGACCTGGGTGCCCGGCACCGCGGCGCATTCGTGGCAGGCGGTCGCGGCCGGCGGGACCAGCATTGGCATGAAAGGCATGCTGGTGGCAGCCAAGACCCTGACGCTGACCGCGATTGATCTGTTCAGCGACCCCAAGCTGATCGCGGACGCGAAAGCGGAATATCAGCGTGCGGTGGGCCCCAACTTCGTCTACCAGTCGCTGGTGGGGGACCGGGCGCCGCCACTGGACTACCGGGTAAAGCGATGACGATGGCCGCGGGTGTGAGCCACCGAACATGCTAGCCCGCCGCGTCGGCCTGGTGTTGTGCGGGATCGTGCTCGCGGCCAGCGGCGCGGCCGGCGTGGTGAGCGGGCCCGACCAATGGCGTACCGCCACCACCTCGGCTGAGCGCTGGCTCGGTCCCATCGCCCTGTTCTATGGTGTCACCGGCTTCGGCGCGCTGTGGGGCCTGATGCATCCGGGACGATGGATGTGGCCGGTCTTCGGCGCCTGGGCCGTGGCGGTGGTTGCCGCGGCCGCGCTCGGCACGCTCCTCAGCGCCGAGCCTCCGGAGCGGTTCCTCACGACCACGTACACCGTGGTGGTCGCCACGGTGTTCGTGGGCGCGGTCGTGGGGTTTGCGCGCCGCGCGCTCACGCGCGCCAGTGGGGACGGAGCCGACTCGTAGGGACGCGTCGCCTATAATAGTCCATCGTCCTTCAGCGCGTCTGCGGTCCACCGTCCTCACCCACGGAGTACGTCAGCCGCGTGACCCCGGTGCCGTCGGCGTTCATCACGAAGATCTCGACGTCACCCCCGGTGCTCGGCCGGAAGGACATGAAGTAGATCTGCCGACCGTTCTTCGACCACGCCGGCGCCCGGCTGAGCCACGCCGAGGCGGCGTCGGCGGGATTCTTGGGCGTGAGGTTGACCGCCGGCTGTTCAGGGGTGTCGCCCTCGGCGCTCATGAGGAACACGGACGGATAGCCTTCCCGTAGACTCATGAAGGCGATCTGTTGGCCATTGGGCGACCACACCGGCATCTGATCGAGGGTCGTGAGATTCGTGAGGCGCCGGACGTTCTGCTCTTCGCCGTCGGCGTCGAGGACGTACACGTCCACCCCGCGTCGAAACGCGAGCTGCTTGCCGTCGGGCGACCAATCCGGCCACTGGTCCAGGGCGGCGTCGGTGGTCACGCGACGGAGGTCCGTCCCGTCCGCGTTCACAATGTAGAGGTTATAGTTGCCGTCGCGATTGCTGTGGAACGCGATCCGGCGGCCGTTCGGCGACCACCGCGGCCAGTTGTCGTCGCCGCCGTGGTTGCTGACGTTCACGGGCGTCCCGCCGTTCAGGTCGGCCACGAAGATCTCGTTGTTCCCGGTGCGGTTGGACGCGAAGGCGACGAAGCGGCCGTCGGGCGAGAGGTGGGGCCAGAGGTCGTTCCCCGAGCCACCCGTGATGGCTCTCTGCCCGCTGCCGTCGGCGTTCATCACGTGGATCTTGCGGAGGGGGTTGCCGTCGCGGGCGCTGTAGAACACGACGCTCCCCGGCGGGCCACCGCCGTGCGCGCCCACGGCCCAGAGCGGCTCTGACCCGGTCAGCGCCGGGAGTGAATCGGGCTCGCCCGGCGCCGGACGGTCGCAGGCGAGCAATAGCATGGGGACGATGGCCGCGAAGCCGAGTCGCAGCGGTTGCATGGTGCACCTCCGTCAGGGGTAAAGAACACGGTTTGCGCCGCCGACGGGGCCAGCGCGCTCCCATCCCATCAACGCGGAATCGGCGGACGAACGGGGCCAGCGGAGCCGTCTTGCTGTCCCCTTTTTCGGGCCGTATAGTGCTGCTTGCATGTCCCTGGTAGACGACTCTCCGCCACCCGGTCGAGAAGAACACCACGGCGCGACGGGCCCTGACGAGTTGGAGCGGTGGGGCCGCGTCAAGGCGGTGTTCCTCGAAGCGCTCGACTCCCCCGAGACCGATCGCAGTGACTTCGTGAAGCGGGCCTGCGGGGACGACGCCGAGTTGAGGGACGAGATCCTGTCGCTGCTGGCGAGTGAACAGGCCGCGGCCAGCTTCTGCGAAACACCGGCCGCGGGCCTCCTCGGCGTGGCACCGCCGGCCGACCCTCGATCGGTCCCGCGCCTGGAGCCAGGAACGCAGCTGGGGGCGTACCAGGTAACCGCCTTCCTCTCCGCCGGCGGCATGGGCGAGGTGTATCGCGCCCGGCACACCGTGCTGAATCGGCCGGTGGCGATCAAGACCGTCAACGCCCAGCTGGCGGACCCGGTCGCGAAGCGCCGCCTGATCCGTGAGGCGCAGCACGCCTCGGTGCTCAGCCACCCCAACATCTGCACCATCTACGAAGTCGGTGAAGCCGAGGGGACGCCGTTTATCGTGATGGAGCTGGTGGAGGGGCGACCGTTGAGCGACGTGCTTCGCACCAGCGTCCCCGCTCTGGAGGACGCCCTCGACTACGGCGCGCAAATCGCGGACGCGCTGGAGCACGCGCACCAGCACGGGATCGTTCACCGCGACCTGAAGAGCTCGAACATCGTCCTCGATAGGAACGGCCGGCCGATCGTGCTAGACTTCGGGCTCGCGAAACGCTTGCCCCAGGACGGGGGCGGACCGCCGGGCGACTCGACCGTGACGGGCCACGGCGCGCTGGTCGGCACCCTCAGCCACATGGCGCCGGAAGTGCTGCTCGGCGGCCGTGCGGACGCCCGGAGCGACGTCTGGTCGCTCGGCGTGCTGCTGTACGAGCTGACCACGGGCGAGCTGCCCTTCACGGGACGAACCCCATTCGAGACGAGCTCGGTGATTCTGAGCGAGCCACCCCGACCAATACGCGGGAGCGTCCCGCTGGCCGTGCGGCTGGTGATCGAGCGCTGCCTGGTCAAGGATCCGACCGCACGGTACCAGCGGGCCTCCGAGGTGCGGAATGCGCTGGGGGCGATCCGGCGGCGGCGCGCGTGGCCGCTGGTCGGGCGGCTGCTGGTGTCCGCCCGGCGGCGAACCCTGTACGCGGGGGGGGCCGCGGCGGTCCTGGTGCTCGCACTGGCGAGCGTCGGCCCGCGCGCGTGGGACTACCTTGGTGACCCGCGCGCCGGTGGGATCTCGACCCTCACGTTCCTCCCGCTCGACAACGCGACAAACGATCCCCAAGCCGAGTACTACGCGGCGGGTCTCACCGACGGGCTCATCGAGCAGCTCGGCGCCACGACCGACATCCGTCTCATCTCACCCGCGTCCGCGGCCCAGGTGGCCCGCACCGCGGAAACACCGGCCCAGGTCGCCCGGCGCCTCGGGGCCGACGCGATTGTGACGGGGAGGCTTCGCCACGCCTCGGACCGGATCGCGGTCGACATCCGCCTGATCGAGCCGTCGCGGGGCCGCGTGCTCTGGTCCGACACGTATGAGCGAACCGCGCAGCAGATCCTCGCGCTCCAGGCCGACGTGGTCCGCGCGCTCGCCGCCGAGGTCCGGCTCGCCGTCCGGCCGGGAGCGGCCGACCGGCTCGCGACAGTGCGGGCCGTCAACCCCGAGGCGTACGAGGCCTACCTGAAGGGCCGATACGAGTGGAACAGGCGCACACAGGCGTCGCTTCAGCGCGCGATCGGGCACTTTGCCAGAGCCATCGAACTCGACCCCACCTATGCGCCGGCCCACGCCGCGCTGGCGGACTGTTACAACCAGTTCGGCACCGTCATGGTGGGAACCGGCTCGCCGCTGGAGTACCGGCCCCGCGCCGCCGCCGCCGCTATCCGGGCACTCCAGATCGATCCCTACTCGGCCGAAGCGCACGCGGCGCTGGGCTTTGCGCGCCACTATGACTGGCGCTGGGGAGAAGCGGAGCAGGAGTTCGGGCGGGCGATCGAGTTGAATCCGAGTTACCCGTTGGTGCGGCTTTGGTATGCCAACCTGCTGATGTCCCGCGGGCGGATGGAGCAGGCGCTGGAGCAGGTCTACGCCGCGCGCGACCTCGACCCGTTCTCCCTCATCGTCAACACCAATGTGGCGTGGGTCCTGACGAAGGCTGGCCGGTATCGGGACGGCATCGTGCAGCTGACGCGGACGCTCGAGCTGGACTCGACCTACGCGCAGGCGCGATCGCGCCTGGTGGACGCCCTGCGGGGGGCGGGGCGCCATGCCGAGGCCCGGGAGCAGGCCCAGCGGCTGGTGGATCTCACCCACCGCGCGCCGTATCCGCTGGGGACGCTGGCGAACATCAACTCGAGGATGGGACGGACCGCCGAGGCGCGCGCGCTCCTCGAAGAACTGGTGGCGCGGGCGGCACGGGGGTACGTGCCGCCGGCCGCGATCGCCCGGGTCTATGCCGCGCTGGGAGACGTTGACCAGGCGTTGACCTGGATGACCCGAGCATTCGAGGAACGCTCCAACTACATCGTCTACCTCGCGACCGACCCGGACGTCGATGCTCTTCGGGGCGATCCGCGCTTTCAGGCCCTGCTGGCCCGGGCCGGGCTGAACTAGGACGCGCGGCGACGCCTCCCTCGACCGAGATCACCGAGCTGCTGCTCCGCTGGTCCCAGGGCGAATCGGATGCGCTCCAGCGGCTCCTGCCGCTGGTGTACCAAGAATGCCGGCGCATCGCGGCGCTACAGCTGCGCGGCGAGCGCCGCGACCACACGCTCAGTCCCACGGCCCTGGTCCACGAGCTGTACCTGCGGCTGGTCGATCAGCGCCGGGCTAACTGGAAGAACCGGGCCCAGTTCTTCGGCGTTGCGGCGCAGCTCATGCGCCGCGTGCTGGTGGACTATGCCCGCGGCCGGCACGCGCAGAAGCGCGCCGGCTTGCGGATGCTCGTGTCGCTCGCGCGACCGCGATCAGCAACGGATCGTCGAGCTGCGGTTCTTCGCGGGTCTCACGGTGGAAGAAGCGGCGCGCGTGCTGGGTCGGTCGCCGCGCACCGTCAAGCGCGAGTGGCAGCTGGCGAAAGCCTGGCTCTTTCGTGAGCTCCATCCGGAACGGTAGCCGACGAGCAACAGCCGCCGCTGGTGGACCCAGGGCTGTCCGGGGCCGCCGCTATACTGGTGCTGGTCCGCGCCACTGGAGCTCGATCATGCGAACCCTCCTGCCGGCCAGAACGCTGATCGTCGCGGCCATCCCTTGCCTGCTCGCCATGCCGGGCGACAACCGGCAAGAGATACCCACGACTCCACAGTTCGAGCGGGTCCAGCCTGAGCTGTTCTCCGCCTCCGGCGCGCAGCCCAATGCCTGGGCCGACTACGACAACGACGGCGACCTGGACCTGTTCGTGGGCTTTCGCTATCGCGCCAACCGGCTGTACCGCAACGACGGGCGGACGTTCACCGAGGTCGCGGCGCAGGTGGGGCTCGCGGACACGGTGGAGACCCGCGCCGCCGCCTGGGGCGATTTCGACGGCGACGGCGATTTCGACCTCTTCGTCGGCTTCGCCGCCAGGGCCCAAGGCCGCGCCAAGCTCTACCGCAACGACGACGGCGGCCGGCGCTTCACGGACGTGGCCGTGCAGTACGGCATCGCGCTCGAGGGTACCACCCGGCAGCCCGCCTGGATTGACTACGACCAGGATGGCGACGTTGATCTCTTCGTCGCCTACCGCGACCAGGCGAACAGGTTGCTCCGGAACGACGGAACCAGGTTCACGGATGTGACGGAGCAAACCCGGATCGGAGACCCGCGGAAAACCGTGGGCGTCGCCTGGTTCGACAGGGATCAGGACGGCGACCTCGACGCCTTCGTCGCCAACCAGGACGGCGACCAGGACGGCTTCTTCCGGAACGACGGCGGGAAGTTCACGGACATCGCTCCACAGCTCGGCATGAGCTGGGGAGGACGCCCCGCCGACCAGGGCAGCGTAGGCCCGGCGATCGCCGACTACGACAACGACGGCGACCTGGACCTCTTCGTCGCGACCTACGGCCCGGATGTGTTGTGGCAGAACCAGGGCGACGGGACGTTCAAGCTGGTCTCCCGCGGCACGGCGCTGGCGGGCGACTATCACTCGACCACGGCCGCTTGGGGTGACTACGACAACGACGGCTGGCCGGACTTGTTCGTGTCGTCGTATCTGGCGGACCAGGCCGAGGTCCCGGACCACCTGTTCCACAACGAGCGAGGCACGTTCGTCAACGCGACACCCGCGTCGATACTCGAAAGAGGCGGGAGCCACGGAGTGGTTTGGGCGGACTTCGACGCCGACGGCGACCTGGACCTGGCGCTCGCCAACAACCACCGCGACGGGGCGCATCACTTGTATCGCAACACGCTGCCCCCGGACCGTGCGCGCCGCTCGCTCCAGGTGCGCGTGGTGGACGACCGCGGTCGCTGGATGCACCCCGGCGCCGAGGTCCGGTTGTACGATGCGGCTACCGGAGGCCGCATCGGCACCGGCCTGGTGGACAGCGGCGGGGGGTATTGCTCGCAGGGGGCCACGCCGGTGCACTTTGGCCTGCCGGAGGGCACGAGCCGCGTGAGGGTGGAGGTCACGGCCTTCCGGGGCGGGAAGCGCGTCACGACGGTGGTGGACAACGTGGATCCGGCGGCGCACCGTGGACGAGCTTTGGAGGTGAGGATCCCATGAGAGTGTTCGCAGCGACGGTGACGCTGATACTGACCGTCGCGCCGGTCCTGCCGGCGCAGCGCGCCGCTCCCTGGCCGCCGGTGGCCACCTTCTCGATCCTGGGCTACGACTCCGCCACGGGCGAGGTCGGCGGCGCGGTGCAGTCCCGCGTGTTCTCCGTGGGCAACGGCGTCCTCTGGGCCGAGGCCGACGTGGGCGTGGTGGCGACGCAGGCGATCGTGGATGTGAGCTACGGACCCAAGGCGCTGGCGTACCTCAAACAAGGCCTGTCACCCGCCGAGGTGGTGCGGCGGGTACTGGCGGACGATCCGGACCCGCGTCCCGAGGACTGGACCAAGGAGGGGCGCCAGTTTTCGGTGATGAACGCCCGGGGCGTGGTGGCGACCCACACCGGAGCCCGGGCCACCCAGTGGGCCGGCCACACGATTGGCCGGCACTACTCGGCGCAGGGCAACATCCTGGCGGGTCAGGCCGTGGTGGATAGCATGGCGGCCGCGTTCCAGCGCACCACGGGACACCTGTCCTTCCGACTCCTGGCCGCGCTCGAAGCCGGTCAGGCGGCGGGCGGCGACAAGCGCGGCATGCAGTCTGCCGCCATGTTGATCGTCAAGAAGGACGGCGGCGTCTGGCTGCACAACGACGTGGTCCTGCGCCTCCAGGTGGACGACAGCCCGGAACCCATCCGGGAGCTGCGGCGGTTGGTGGAGAAGGCGACCGAGCAGCGCGAGCGGATCCGGCGGGCCCGATAGCCGGGCGCGGCCGCAACCCTTGACGGGCGCAGCCGGATGGCGATAATCGTCACGAGCTTTGCCCATCTCCCCGTCCCTCACGCGCGCGCCAGATGAGCCGTAGAGCGTTCGAGATCGCCGTGATCGCACTCGCCCTGAGCCTTGGCCGCGCCGAGGCGCAGAACTCTCCAACGTCTCGGTCGGTCTGGGACAGCACCTACACCGCGGCGCAGGCGACCAAGGGCGAGACGGCGTTCCGGTATTCCTGCGCCAATTGCCACGCGCTGGCCCAATTCTCCGGCCCCAGCTTCCTGGGCGCCTGGGAAGGCGGGTCCGCACAGGAGTTGTTCCACCTGATCAGGGAGGAGATGCCGTTCGACAACCCCGGCACCCTGCCTCGCGAGCAGTACGTGGACATCCTGGCGTACCTGTTCAAGCTCAACGGCTTCCCCGCGGGGAGCCGGCCGCTGCCGGGCGAGCCTCTGGAGCTGAAGCAGATTCGCATCCAGTCCAAGCCGGAGGCGAAATGACCCTGGACCGCCGCGCGTTCCTCAAGCAGACCGTCGCCCAGGCCG